>NZ_JBJUSF010000011.1:0-63264 GCF_046098195.1 Streptococcus sp. ST14 | reverse complement strand
ATCAAAAAAGAAAGGACGAAATTTGTCCTTTCTCGAGCTTAGCTTTTCATCAACCCACTACAGTTGACAAAGAGCCGAAAGTCTCTTGCCTCGTCTTCTAGTATCGCTTCATATTTTTCAACAAATCCTTCTGGAAATTGCATTTAGTTCTCTTTCCTTTCGTAGATATAAGACTGAATCTCTTCTTGCATCTCGATTGGCACCATCATGACAGGCTGACGCGTTTTAAAATCAGCAGGCTCACCCGATACCGTAAGAAGACGATAACCCAGACTTTCCCCTAAGATACTGGCCGCAGCGTAATCCCATGGCTGCAGGTAGGTAATATAAGTCAGAAGACGACCTGATAAAACCTTGGCAAAACTAATGGCCGCACTGCCGTAGACACGGACACCCAACGCTGCTCGACCCAAATCCGCCAAGCCCCACTCATTGCTTTCAAACATACCTGAGTTACCGGCAACTAAAAATTCTTGAAGAGGTTTCTTTTTAAAAGGCGGTAAGGGATCATTATTACGACATGGAGGAAAGGCACCACCACCATGGTAACAATCACCTTTCATGACATCATAGATGACACCAAATTTGCCCACACCATTCTCAAAATAAGCCAACATCACGGCAAAATCTTCCTGCTGAGCGACAAAGTTATTGGTACCGTCAATGGGATCAATCACCCAAACAGAACCTTGACCTACTGCAGCACGTAAACAGCCCTCTTCCGCGCAAATCAAGTCCTCAGGATAGGTGGACTTGATCCGTTCAACCAAGAGTTCCTGGACCTCCTTGTCCAAACGCGTCACCAAGTCTGTAGGCGAAGACTTGCGCTCAACCTGCAAATCTTCTTTCATGTGAGCCAAAATATAGTCAGCAGCTTCCTGCACAATCTGTTTGGCAAATTCAAATTTAGTTTCCAAGAGAAATCTTCCCTTCTCTTTTTTCTTTTGCTAATTGAACTGCATGATAGAAGGAATAACCGCTAGCGGTTTCAAATTCGCGACCTAAGCGCTTTTCTTCACTTTTGCTTGGGACGACAGACTTAAATTCCTTATAGGAATTTAGCAGTTTTTTTGCTTCTACCTTATCTTCATAAGCAGCTTCAACATCATTAAAAAAAGAAAGCACTGAAGCAAGTTCTTCAGTGCTCCACGACAAATCTAGTGGGTAACTATACTGTTTGTTCATCTATCCAATACCAGCTCTCAATGTTGCTTCTTTTAGTTCTTGTTTACGGTAACTACGAGGGAGAAAAGCACGGATCTCATCTTCATTAAAACCGATCTGCATACGTTTGGTATCTATAATAATTGGGCGACGCAAAAGACTAGGATATTGCTCAATCAACTGAAGCAACGCCGATACTGAGATACTCTCTACATCAATATCCAATTTTTGAAAAATTTTTGAACGAGTTGAAATGATGTCATCAGTACCATTTTCGGTCAAGGAAAGAATATGTTGTAATTCTTTTCTTGTTAAAGGACTAGTCATAATATTATGCTCTTGAAAGGGCACTTTATGCGTCTCTAACCAAGCCTTTGCCTTACGACATGATGTACAACTCGGTGATAAAAATAGTGTAATCATGCTTTTCTCTTCTTTTATCTATACTTGCTATTTCTATTATACAAAAAAATAAAGCGCTTGACTAGGTATTTTTAGAAAAAAAGCCTATTTTTTCATAGAAAATAGACTGTTTTCTGCAAAAATCTCCTGCTTTGCAAGTTTATCTTTAGGATAACCTAACAATAAATAGGGAGTAGAGCAACTTCTCTCGTTTTTTATTAAAAATACAGAATTTTTTCCACTATTTCCTTGAAGCTTTGACAAGAAGGAAACTGAATATTCCTTCATACAAAACAAAGAAAAGTACAAAGGCATGGAGGAAGAAAATCTCTGGTAAAATCAGAATAACTCGATCCTTTGCTGGATCAAAAAGCCAAGTATCATCTCCCCAAAAGAGAATCTGATGGAAAAGCGTAAAAAATTGCTCGAACCCAATCAACACTCCTACAAGCCCAATGGCGAGAGGCAATAGCACTAGGGTCAGGATACTTTTACGATATAGTGCTAAAAAGCCTTTTTTGACAATCTTTTTAACAAAGAAATAGAAACTTGGAAGTGTCACCAAAGTGACCAGCTGAACCAAGTGGAAGAGATTCTTCACCACCGCAAAGTGGTGTAAACCAGCCGCTGACGAACGGAAATCTGGCGTCTCTAAGACCTGACTAAAGGGATTGGTCAGGTAATTCATCAAGATATGAAAATTGTACTGAATGGTTTCGGGCTTTAGATAGACTCGATCCGCTAAGTTCAGCCACTGAATCTCCATGGGATAGAAAATCCATGCCAGATAAATGGTTAAGAGAATAGAAATGGAAAGGAGAAAGAGCATACTTCCCCAAAAAGTCAGTTTAGTTCTCATCAAAATTCCACTCCGCAAGGCTAGACACCACATGAGTTGGTGCGATTGGCAGGTTCGCTACTTCTTCTGCCTTGGTAAAACCTGTCGTCACCAAGAGCGTTGGAATACCATTGTCAATCCCTGCTCGGATATCTGTCAGGTAGTTGTCCCCAACCATAAGCAATTCTTCTCTTTTCAAACCTAAGTGCTCAACCGCCTTGCCCATGATGATAGCATTTGGTTTCCCAATATAAACTGGTTTCACTCGTGTTGCCACTTCAAGTAGGGTTACCAGTGAACCAGCTCCTGGCAAGAGACCACGTTCCGTCGGGATATTGAGGTCAGGGTTGGTTCCGATAAAGTGAGCTCCCTTTTGGATAGCTAGAGTTGCTGTCGCAAATTTTTCATAGTCGACTTGCCAGTCCAGTCCAACTACCACATAGGCAGGATTTTGCTTATCTTCGACATAACCAGCCGCCTGAATGGCATCCTTGAGCCCAGCTTCGCCGATGACATAGACTGTCTTTTCTAGTCCCAAGTCATTCATATAGTCGATGGTTGCCAAAGTCGCTGTGTAAACCGTCGATAGAGGCGTGTTGATATTAAAATTCTGAGCCAACATCTCTTGAACGCTCTCAGGAGTACGAGTTGTATTGTTGGTCACAAAGAGGTAGGGAATTTCTCTTTTTTGTAACTCATGGACAAAAGCCTCACCCGCGGGAATTCGGTCTTTCCCCTTGTAAATGGTTCCGTCTAAATCAATTAAATAACCTTTATAAGCCATATCGCCCTTTCTAATTGCCTTCAATTTCTTGCCACGTAATCATAGCTTGGGCATTTATCTCGCCATCACTGATAATCTCATGCTTGCTTTCTAGTCCCTTGAGTTCATACGCTGAAGCAATCATTCCACCTGGTCGCACTTCTTTGACATATTTGAGATTGATTTTCTTTGGAATATACTTGGTCAAAAAGTCTGCTCCCATAACCTCAAAAATCCAATCCAAGTATTTACTGTTATTAACATGACCATTCATATCCAAGTCGTAAAAACGAACATGGTAGTCTTTACTGATTGGGTCTTCTAGATTAGCATACTTTGGCCCACGGATGAGTTTTTTATCAAACTCAGACTGGTAAGGCGCAACAATCCCCGGTTCGACAGCATGAACTTTCCGACTATCTCGGTCCATGAGAACAAAGGTTGCTACCATGCGAATGATTTCTTGACCTGCTTCATCATAGATAGTGAAACGGCGGTAGCAAAAAAGACGATTGTAAGTCAACGCTTCTGTTTCAATCGTAATCTCCTCAGCAAAGCGAGGCAAGCGAACCACGTCAATCGCATAGTCTGTAATAATCCAGACCAGATTGTAACGTTCTAACATATCCTTGTCGCTAACTCCCAGCTCAATCGACTGCATACCTGATACTTGCAAGGACAGCAAAATCACATCTGGAAGTTTGATATGACCGTTCATGTCCGCCATATCAAAAGGAATTTTCATTTTCATTTGATAAGTTAAGCCCATTGTTCTACTCCAAAATAAATCGTTCTGCTACAGTGTCTCCTAAAAAGAGACCTCTCTTTGTCATTCGGACACGGTCATCGTCAATCTGCATGAGACCTTGTTGAACCAAGTCTCTGACAATTTCTCCATATAATCCATCAAAGGACCGTCCGAATTTTTCCTCAAATCGCGCCATGGAAACCCCAGATTTTTTCCGGAGGCCTAGGAACATTTCTTCTTCCATCTGTTCCCTTTGACTCAGGTGTTCTTCTGTTATCCGAGCATTTCCTGCCTCTACCGCATTGAGATAGTGGCGGATAGGACCGTGGTTTTTATAACGCACTCCGTTCACATAACCTGAAGCACCCGCACCGATACCATAATACTCGGCATTATCCCAGTACATGAGATTGTGGCGACTTTCAAATCCGGGTTTAGAGAAATTGGAAATCTCATAATGCTCAAAACCAGCTCGCTCCAGTTCTGCGATGATGTACTCAAACATCTCCGCTTCTAACTCTTCCTTGGGTAGGGGCAATTTCCCACGTCTCATGCGGTTCATAAAGACCGTATGGTTTTCCAAAATCAAGCTATAAAGACTCATATGAGGAATATCAAGCGAGATAGCCTTAGCTACATTGTCCTTGACCTGAGCCATAGTTTGACCAGGTAGAGCGTAGATTAGGTCGATGGAGATATTGTCAAAACCGGCCAGTTTGAGACGGTCGATATTTTCATAAATATCCTTCTCCAAATGACTGCGCCCAATCTTTTTCAGCATTTTGTCATCAAAAGTCTGCACACCTAAGGAAACACGATTCACTTGCGAGTTTTTCAAAACCGCAATCTTATCCTCGTCCAAATCTCCTGGATTGGCCTCGATAGTCAACTCTTCCAAAACTGACAAGTCCAAGTTTTTAGTCAAACCATCCAAGAGCACCTCTAATTGCGGAGCTGACAAAGCCGTTGGCGTCCCACCTCCAATATAGAGGGTTCGCAATTTTTGGATATCATAAGAACGAAACTCCTCTAGCAGATGCTCCAGGTAACTATCTACTGGTTGATTCTTGATAAATACTTTTGAAAAGTCACAATAATAACAAATCTGTGTGCAAAATGGAATATGCACGTAGGCGGACGTTGGTTTTTTCTGCATAGTACTTATTATACCACAAAGACAGGCTTGCAGATAAAAATCACCATCTCCAAAAACCAGAGATGGTGATGCATTATACTTCAGTAATATCGATGATGATTTCTTCTTGGTCTTCTGCAACGTCTGGAGTTGCTGGCTGTTCTTGCCATTGCTCCTTGAGATTGTTAAAGGTTTCTTTTGATGCTTCTGTCGCTTGTCGTGCACATGTTTTGGCTTGATCAAGGACACTGTCAAAAGTAATTTCACCAGATTCTACTTGTTCCTTTGTTTTCAGCACAAAGTCCGTTGCTTGTTCCTTCACTTCTGTCAGTTTCTCACAGACTTGCTCTTTGGCATATTCTGGATCTTCTCTCAAATCATCTAGAAAATCTTGAGCTTGACTGCAAACTTGCTTGCCCTTGTCACTGGTTAAGAACAAGGCCAGAGCTGCACCTGAAACAGTTCCTAAAAGGATAGAGGATAGTTTTCCCATGAGATTTCTCCTTATTTATTTTTTGAAAAATTTACTTGCGACACGGAGAGCAGATAATCCCGCACCCGTCTTAAGTGTTTTTGATCCGGCTGATGAAGCTTTTTTGCTCAAGACACGCGCTTGGCTATTGAGGTCAGATACAGACTCAGATAAGTCTGCTACAGCCGTAAAGAGTGGATCAATCGTCGCAACTTTGATATTGATATCGTCTGCTAACACATTGACCTTAGCCAACAATTCATTGGTCTGATGCAAGGTAACGTCCACATCCGAGCTCAACGTTTTGATGGTTTTCTCTGTCTCATCAATCATACGACCTGCTTTTTGAATCGTAATTGTCAAATAGACTAAACAGACAATCAAAGCAATGGCAACAAGAATATAAGCAACTTCTAACATTTAGTTTTCCTCCTCTGTATGATAGAAAGGGGCTTTCTTTCGATTTTGATAAAGTATGATAAAAATACCGAGTCCGATAAGGACAACTGATAACCATTGGGAAACTCGCAGACCAAAGAACATGAGACTGTCTGTCCGCATCCCTTCGATGATCATACGACCAAAACCATACCAAATCAAGTAGAAAGCAGTGATATGACCACGTCTGATTCCCTTTAATTTTCGTCTAAAAATCAGAATCAAAGCAAATCCAATCAGATTCCAAACTGACTCATACAAGAAGGTTGGCTGACGGTAACTACCGTCAATGTACATCTGATCACGAATGAAGCCTGGCAAATAATCCAGACTATCTACTGCTGCACCGTAGGCTTCTTGGTTAAAGAAATTTCCCCAGCGTCCTAAACTTTGAGCAATCAGAACGCTCGGCGTCGCAATATCTAGAAAGTCCCAAGTATTGATTAGTTTTCTATCCGCAAAGATATAAAGTACAATAGCTCCTGCTATCAAACCACCGTAAATGGCCAAACCGCCATTCCAGATGGCAATCACATCACCTGGATTTTGAAGATAGTAATCTAAGCGGAAGAGTACATAGTAAAGTCTGGCACCTAAAATTGCAACTGGAAAAGCAATCAGGATAAAATCCAAAATATCATCTGATAGGATTTTCTTTTTAGGAGCTTCTTTCATTGCAAGATAGACTGCCAAGACCAAGCCTGCCACAATACATAGGGCATACCAACGAATGGAAAAAGGTCCGATTTCAAATGCAACTGGATTAATCATGTTTCACCTCATTTTGAGCGATCAGATTTGTCAAACGTTCTTCAAATAAACGCGTCGCATCAAAGCCCATTTCCTTAGCACGATAGTTCATTGCTGCCGCCTCAATAACAACAGAGATATTGCGTCCTGTTTTTACCGGGATGCGGATACGTGGAATAGCTACACCAGAAACTTCTAATTCTTCGGCATTGTTTCCTAGACGGTCAAAAGTCTTATGGGTATCGTAATTTTCCAAATAGACAGCCAGCTGAACTTGTGAAGAATCTTTTACAGCGCTTGCTCCATAGAGACTCATAACATCGATAATCCCAACTCCACGAATTTCAAGTAGATGCCTTAAGATTTCAGCAGGTTCTCCCCAAAGAGTCATCTCATCCTTAGAATAAATATCGACACGGTCATCCGCTACTAGACGATGGCCACGCTTCACGAGTTCAAGACCTGTCTCACTCTTACCGATACCACTATCCCCTTGGATTAAGACTCCCATACCATAGATATCCATCAAGACACCATGTACACTGGTACGTTTAGCTAAACGGGAATCAAGATAACTAGATAACTCTCCAGACAAACGGCTGGTTGCTGTTCGACTGGTCAAAATCGCAATTTTACATTCTCTAGCAGCCTTCAACATTTCTTCTGGAACCACCAAGCCACGGGCTACGATGACCGCTGGTGTTTCTGGCAGAAACATTTTTTTCAAAACTTGATAACGGTTTTGAGAAGGCATACTAACCAAATAGGACCACTCCTTCATCCCCAAAAGCTGGATCCGTTCTGGAGTGTAGTAATCAAAATAGCCCGTCATTTCAAGACCAGGTCTCGTAATGTCCGCTGTGTTGATTTCTTTTTCAAGCAATTCGCCTTCGCCGTATACAATATCTAGTCTGAGCTTTTCAATTACTTCTCTTACTAAAACCGACATAATTTCCTCCTTCAATCGAGTTCTCCTTACTATTATATCAAATTGTAGTTGGAAGTTTCCTTTTTTTGCAGGATTTACAGTATTTATTTAAAAATAAAAAGACTAGACAAGTCTAGCCTTTCATTTCAAATTAGAATTTTTTACGTTTACGAGCTGCTTCTGATTTACGTTTACGTTTTACAGAAGGTTTTTCATAGAATTCACGTTTGCGTGTTTCTTGAAGAGTACCAGCTTTAGTAACCGCACGTTTGAAACGACGAAGTGCATCGTCAAGAGATTCATTCTTACGTACTACTGTTTTAGACATTTTTTTCACTCCCTTCAAGTTCAAGATCTATTCTATTTTACATGCAAAATGAATAAATGTCAAGAGGAAACCTACATTTAATCCTATTTCTCAGCCCATTAATGACTTTCTTGCTTATACTTTATTAAATCTAATAATTTTTACATTCAATCGTACAACTTTGTTACTGCTTGTTCAAAAGGTTCAATATACTCCCAATATTCATCAGGAAAATTCGAAATCTTACTCAAGTCATTGCTATCAAAATGGTAAACAAGGTGTCGAAGAATTTGATTTTCAATAAAATGCAAATCTCTTATCTGATCTATACTAATAGAATCAAGATTTTCTATGTAGCGACATAAATCAGCCAGCGACTGCGTATCAAATTTGTTTTCCTCATGTAAATAATAGAGAAAACTTTGGTTTTCGGCTCGTATATTGTCTTTTATCAGATCATTTTCTAATAGCATACTTTCATTCTCTTCTTGTATATCATAAAATAGTAAAATTTGAACCTAACTAGGTCTAGTTGTTCTACAAATCTATTATACCACTTCTTCTATTGACTTATGAAAGCTATAAAAATCACTCACCCAAAAGAGCAAGTGGTTGAGAATTTATTTTTCAAGTAAGCTTAGCGCCTCTGCATCTGCAATGATGGTCACGTCAGGGTGGTTTTGTAGGCTACTTGCTGGTAGATTTTCAGTTACTGGGCCTGACACTGTTCCAGCAATGGCTTCTGCTTTTGACTCACCATAAGCAAAGAGAAGGATAGACTTGGCATCCAAGATGTTTTTAATTCCCATTGAAATGGCTTGGGTTGGGACGTCTTCAATCTTGTCAAAGAAGCGAGCATTGGCTTCGATAGTAGACTGGTCAAGTTCGACTAGATGCGTTTGGCTATCAAATGGAGTTCCTGGCTCGTTAAAGCCGATATGCCCATTGCGACCAATTCCCAAGATTTGCAAATCAACTGGATGATCAGCCAAAATTTGATTGTAGCGTTCTACTTCTGCTTCAGCATTGTCCTTAACCCCACGAGGCAAGAAACTTTCTTTAAATGGTTTTTGGTTGAACAAGTTTTCTTGCATGAAGTAACGGTAAGACTGTGGATTGTCCCCATCAAGCCCTACATACTCATCGAGGTTTACACTGCTTAGATTTGAAAAATCAAGGTCACTCTCAACGATTTCCTTGTAAAATTCAAGCGGGCTACTTCCTGTTGCAAGTCCTAATGTTTGAGCACCATTGGCCAATTTTTCTCTCAAAATCTCAAAAGCTACTTTTCCACCTTCGACTTGATTCTCAACTTTTATAACTTTCATTTTATATCCTCCATATTTCTATATTCATTATATGGTATAGACCAATTTTTGTCAAGTAAAAACGATTTAATTTCTAAAAAAAGAGCGTCCAAACTTGAAACATGTTATAATGGATAAGATTAGAACTTAGAAAGAATGAACAGATATATGAATACAGCTGATTTTGATTTCCACTTGCCTGAGGAATTGATTGCCCAAACACCCCTTGAAAAACGTGATGCCTCTAAACTCCTCATCGTCAATCGTGAGACGGGAGAATTTCAGGATAAACACTTCCACTCTATTATTGATATGTTGGAACCGGGTGATGCCCTTGTCATGAACGACACCCGTGTTCTCCCAGCCCGCCTCTACGGTCAAAAGGAAGAAACAGGTGGCCACGTGGAGCTTCTCCTTCTTAAAAATACTGCTGGTGATGAGTGGGAAGTCCTAGCTAAACCTGCCAAACGCCTCAAGGTCGGTACTCGCGTCAGCTTTGGAGATGGTCGTCTCAGCGCTGTCGTTACGGAAGAATTGACCCACGGAGGCCGTATTGTCCGCTTTGAATACCAAGGAATTTTCCTAGAAGTTTTGGAAAGTCTAGGTGAAATGCCACTGCCGCCTTATATCCATGAAAAACTAGATGATCGTGAACGTTATCAAACGGTCTACGCTAAAGAAAGTGGCTCTGCTGCTGCACCGACTGCTGGCCTCCACTTCACCAAAGAACTGCTAGCAGAAATCCAAGCCAAGGGTGTCCATTTGGTTTATTTGACCCTCCATGTCGGACTCGGAACCTTTAGACCTGTCTCTGTTGACAATCTGGACGAACATGAAATGCACTCAGAGTTCTACCAACTTTCTGATGAAGCAGCAGCCACCCTTCGATCTGTCAAGGAAAATGGAGGCCGTGTCATCGCTGTTGGAACTACATCGATCCGCACACTGGAAACCATCGGCTCTAAGTTTGATGGACAAATCCAAGCAGACTCTGGCTGGACCAATATCTTTATCAAGCCTGGATATGAGTGGAAGGTCGTGGATGCATTTTCAACCAACTTCCACCTTCCAAAATCAACTCTGGTCATGCTAGTTTCAGCCTTTGCTGGTCGGGACTTAGTTCTAGATGCTTACCACCATGCCATCCAAGAACACTACCGCTTCTTTAGCTTTGGTGATGCTATGTTTATCTATTAAGAAAATCCCTATTAGGAAACCTAATAGGGATTTTTCTAATTATTCCATACTAAACTTTGGATCCTTCAAACTCTGCACACTGGCATTGATAACTGCTCCAATAATCAAAATCTTTGCGATGAGTATAAACCAGAACATCATGACCACCACGATAATGGAACTGAAAAATCGGACATCGACCAAATGGTTGACATAGTTATTGAAATAGACAGAAAAGATATTCAACAGAAAGACAAGAGTCAGCAAAACGAAGATACTACCAGGAAAAACGTAGCGAATACGAGGGACTCTAACGTTTGGAAGGAAATAGTAGAGCATGACCAAGATTGCAAAGAGCAAGGTATAAATCAAAGGGCCTGTAAAGTCCTGCAGATAATCAAAGAAAGGACTGTCTGATTGCCAGTAAGTTTTGAGGAGATTAAGCAACATACGCCCAAACATACTCAAAAATAAGGCTAAGGCAAAAAGAATTTGCAAGCCAAAGCTGACGAGTAAACTCATCAATTGATGGGAGATAATTCCTCGGCTCTTGGCCACTCCATAAGCCTTATTAAAGGCTTTTTGGAGAAAATCCATCGATTTAGAGAAGGTCCAAAGAGCAGATAAGACTGCAAAACTCAGCAAACCAGTCGATGGTTGAGTCAGGACTTCTCGGACAATCTTTGCGACCACATCATAGACTGTATCTGGTACAAATTCCTTGATGGTGAGCAAAAAATTTGAAATCGGAATTTGAAAATAGGGCAAAATATTGACCACTATCATCAGCAAGGGGAAGATTGAAATCAACCAATAGTAGGCAACCGCAACACTGGTCAGTTCACTATCGGAAGCTTGATAAAAATGTAAAAAAGCTTTCAACAAGGGCCGTTCCATCAGCTCTTTCCACCACTTTTTCATGTTGCGATCCTCCTAATACAATTTAATTTTCTAAACTAATTTCTTCTGACTAATTCCATCATATCATAGGGTAGGGTATTTGCGGCTTCTTTTAGAGAATAATTTTCAAGATTGTTGACATTTTGCCGTAATTTCTTGGCATACTTGGTCGTAATCAATTTCTTCTCTTCGTATTCAAAGATTAACTTACGTTCTAGGTAGTAACCTCTTAGCATTTCATCGATATTGTTTGGTTTGATACGAGTAATAACACGTTCGACAAAGGCCCCACTACCGATAATAGCTGTTTCACGCAAGCGAGACTCCTGCATAAAGCTGATCAGACTACTCTTGTAGATTCCTTTTAGGTTTTCCAAACTTTCGATAATCAACTCCGTATTCTCCAGATAAAGTTCGGATATTTGATCATAGTCAAGAGCTCGAAGGCGTCGTTGCTCCTTGTCATTCCAACTACGGAAAGTCTGGCCAAAGGTCAGCAATTCATGCAGGACAAAACGCAAGATACGGAGGGATACAAGGAAGTAATATGTTAGGCGGGAAGCCACCTTGCGATTGATGCTCTGTTCCATATTTTTCAAATAGCGTTGGTAAACTTGATAGCCACGCTCACCGATTTTTCCTTCCTCGTAAGCCTGCTCTAAACCATCGCTTTCGATACTCAAGATGAGGAGTTTTAAAGCCTCCCAGTCCTCTTGGGCGCTTTTATTTTCTTGACTAAGGATTAGGTTTTCAATTCGACCGTGATAATTATCAATAGCCGCATAAAGGGGTAGTTTGTTCTTATGCCCTTCCAGTTCTTTTTCTAACTCTCCTGTGACCTCATTTAAAATTGCAATGTGCATGAGGTAATCCTTGGTTTCTTCTTGCTCCTCGGAAAGGTGGGGAAGCACTAAAAGACCTGTTAGAAAGCTTAACAGCGTGACACCTGCTACAAGGAAAAGTAAGAGGGGATACTCCTGCTCTAGATTACTAGGTATGAGAAGAATGGTTGCAATAGAGACCGTTCCTTTTACACCAGAGAAGGTCAAAAGAAGCATATCCTTCATGTAATTACGAAGATTTTTCTTGAGCCGTCGAGTTCTCCAAATATAGAAGCCATAAATCATGACAAAGCGAATGGCAAAAAGTAAGAATGTCAGTAAAACAACCGATACCAATAAGAGTAAGGGGTTATAAAGGGGATTGGTCAGGATAGGTTCTGCTATCATTTCCAATTCCATTCCCAAGATGACAAAGACAGAACCATTGAGCATAAAGGTAACGGTATGCCAAACAGTATCAGTAACAGTATCTACTTGGGCTTCGAGGAGTGTAATTTTCTTGAAACGACTGGCCTTCAAAATCCCTGCAACTACAACTGCGATAATCCCTGAAACATGGATTTCTTCGGCGATAAAAAAGGTCATAAGAGGCAAACTCAGTTCAAGCAAAAGTTCACTCGCTATATCTGTCGCTCGCAGACTCAGTAAAAATGTATGTAGGAAACGATTAATCATTGCCGTCACAAAACCGACCGCAAAACCACCAAGGATAGAAAGCGCTAGGGAAGTTCCAGCCTGACTGAGGGAAAAAGCGCCTGTTGTCCATGCAGCCAGAGCCACCCTAAAGGCAACCAAGCCAGAAGCATCATTTAAAAGTCCTTCTCCTTTGAGGATATTGGATACCCGCTTTGGGAAACTAAAACGCTCAGAAAGAGAAGCAAAGGCAACTAGATCCGTCGGACCAAGCGCTGCCCCAACAGCCACGCAGGCAGCTAAGGGAAGGCTGAGCCAAAGGAAATGAGCCAAGGATCCTAAACTCAGGGTAGAGATGAAAATCACTGGAAAAATTAAGTAGACAATGATACGCCAGTGTTTTAAAACAGATGTAATATCTGCTTCTTGAGCTTCACGAAAGAGTAGGGGACCAATAACAACTGCCAAAAACAGCTCGGTATTGAGATGAAAGTCAGTATTTGGCAAAAAGAGACCAATGCCAATTCCCAAAAGGATTTGTACTAGGGGAAGGGGCAAAAAAGGCAAGAGTTTATTAGTCGTACTGGAAACAATTAAGACAAATAAAAATAGAATCAGGTAAATGAGTAATTCCACGCAATTCCTCCTTAGTCTTTTTTACAGCAAGATTCAAATATCTCCTTCTGCTCTTGGATTTTCTGATCAATCTTGGAACAGTCTTTGTGCTCAATTTTTTTCTGGCACCGTTCCATTTCAAGAGCCACTAACTTTTTCTTGATTTTGAGCATTTTCTTACTCATATGCTCTTCGTCGAGTACTCCAACCGCTCGCTCATGCTGCGTTGACTCAACAAAATTTTGGCGCATAGCCTCTAATTTCTCACGTAGGTATTGTTTATCCATGCCTATATCTTTCTAATTTCTCAATCATAACTAAAAACGGGGGATTGTTAACTTGGTTGAGAGTCCGATAAATGGCAGCTGTATACTCTTGTTGGTTCAACTGGCTAACAAAATCCAACACAGCATCCCTCTCGGTGTCTCCTCCCTCATGACCATAATAAATCATAATGGCAATCCTTCCACCCTTGACAAGCAAATGACAGAGCTTTTCAAGTGCTTCCATGGTAGTCTGAGGTTTGGTGATGACGGATTTGTCAGCAGAAGGCAAATAACCCAGATTAAAAATCCCTGCCTTAGCTTCTGTCACAAACTGGTCTAGTGTCTCATGACCTTTCAAGATTAACTGGGCATTTTTCATTCCAGCCTGATCCAAACGCTCTTGCGTCTTCTCCAAAGCCTGCTCCTGAATATCAAAGGCATAGACTTGCTTGGCTAACTTGGCTAGAAAAAGGGTATCATGGCCATTGCCCATGGTCGCATCCACTACAATATCCTCTTTTGTCACAACTTCAGCCAAAAAATCATGCGCCATCTCAAGTGGTCTTTTCATTTTTAAACTCCTGTTTTACAGCCTTGCATCCTTGCACACTTCCACGACGGCGCATCTCAGTTTCAATAGCATTTAGCACTTCCCATTTATTGAGGCTCCATATGGGACCAATCAGCATATCTCTAGGCGCATCTCCCGTGATTCGATGGATGACGATATGCTTGGGAATAATTTCCAACTGGTCACAGATGACCTTGACATACTCGTCCTGACTCATCAGTTGCAAGCGTCCTTCGTGGTAATCCCGCTGCATCCGCGTATTAGTCATGAGGTGAAGCAAGTGCAGTTTAATTCCTTGAATATCATTGTCCGTAACACAGCGACGGACATTTTCAATCATCATCTCATGAGTCTCACCGGGCAAACCATTGATCAAATGGGAAACAATCTCAATCTTGGGATATTTCCTCAAGCGTTTTACTGTTTCAACATACAATTCATAAGAATGAGCACGGTTAATCAGGTCAGAGGTTGCTTCAAAAGTTGTCTGTAAGCCCAATTCTACCGTCACATGCATGCGTTCCGATAACTCAGCCAAATATTCGATGGTTTCGTCTGGCAGGCAGTCTGGCCGCGTTCCGATATTGATCCCTACTACACCTGGCTCGTTGATAGCCTGCTCATATCGCTCCCGAATCACTTCCACCTTTTCATGGGTGTTGGTAAAGTTTTGAAAATAAACCAGATACTTTTTAACATCTGGCCACTTGCGATGCATAAAGTCGATTTCCTTATAAAATTGCTCACGGATAGGGGCATCTGGTGCTACAATGGCATCTCCAGAACCCGAAACCGTACAAAAGGTACAGCCCCCATGAGCCACAGTTCCATCCCGATTTGGACAGTCAAATCCCGCATCAATAGGAACTTTGAAAGTCTTTTCTCCAAAAAGTTTTCGATAATAATCATTCAAGGTATTATAAGATTTCATAACTTTCATTATAACAAAAAACACCTACAATCTCAAAAGCCTGCCTTTGCCATAAAATCCTCTGTTTCTCGTTTCCTTTAGTAATTTTTTATGATACAATATGAGTATGATTTTAATGAAAATAGCATCTATTTTATTATTGATATTAACCTTGGTGGTTTGCTTTATTGTCGCCAAGCTTTTCGGACTTAGGAAAATAGGATTTAATTTCGCGGATCTAGCTTTTCCACTTTTGGTATTTGAGTACTATCTGATTACTGCCAAAGCCTTTACCCACAACTTTCTACCGCGACTTGGTGTTGCCCTTTCACTCCTAGCAATCCTCCTTGTAGTCTTTTTCCTTGTCAAAAAACGAAGTTTTTATTACCCTAAATTCATCAAATTCTTCTGGAGAGCAGGTTTTCTCCTTACCCTGATTATCTACATAGCTATGATTGTCGAATTGATGATGCTCCCATAAAAACATTCCCTCAGACAGCTGTCCGAGGGAATATTTTTATCTTCATACCTTGTTTTCTATGCACTACCAAGATACTTTTCTTATTTCCTAAATGTTAAGGCGTAGAATTTGCCATCCCATAGAAGTTTTAATTCCTTTTCCTTAACTTCGCTTGGAACAGCATTCTCAATTTCACTCAAATCAACAGTAGCATCTTTGAAATAATCCTTACTAAAATGATTTTTCTTATATTGTTGATCCACATAGTCAGCCGTCTCATCTGCAATTAAAATCTTAGTCCCTGGCTTCGCCACTCGTAGCATTTCCTGCATAGCTTTAGCCTTATCATTGAAAAAATTGATTCCGCCAATATGGTAGACAATGTCAAAACTATTATCCGCAAAGGGGAGATCCTCCGCGCAAGCATGGAAAAGTTGCAGATTGGTCTTTTTAGCGCAAGATTTCTGGCATTTTTTAAGCATACTGATAGAAATATCCACCCCTACAAAGTCTAAACTTTTCAGGTCAATTGTCTCAGGAATATAACGGAGGTCTTGACCAGTACCGATAGAGACGTAAAGAACAGATAAATTATCTTTCCATTCTATTTCCTCCATCAGATCCTTTCTCAACTTGTCAATTGCCTTGCCGTGGAGAAGCGGCCCTATCCATTTCTCACTCATATCATACCAGCGAGCCAAACGGTTATACATGGTCATGTATTTAGCATTATCTCCAGATAGATATTCTGGATTAAGAGACAGATAGATATCGCCATCTTTTTGAAAATTTTCTACCTCCAAACCTGACTTCAATTTATCTTGTAATCTTGTTTCAATCATATGCAACATCTCCTTTTTTATTTGTCACCTATTATAGAGGATTTCGTCGCAAAAACAATAGCATTTCAGTAAGTGGCAACTATCCACTTGTATCCGGTAGTAGAAACAGGGTCAGTTACAAAAAAACAAGTGCCAATTTCTATTGACACTTGTTTCTACTTTTAAAACGTGTTACAAATTTAGTAAAAGATACCGTTTAAAAAACTTAATCTTCTTTTTTGCCTTTAGTGGCGACTAATCCTGCCCCAAAACCTAGAAGAGCTAAACCTGCTGCTACTGCTGCTTGGCTTGCTGCACTTCCTGTATTTGGCAACTGCTCTTTTTGAGCTTGATTAGCTTTACTTGAAGCAATTTCTTTTGTATCTGCTTTTTCTGTTACTTGTGGTTTTGTTGCTTCTTGAGGTACTGGTTTGGTCATTTCACCAGCTGTACCGACTTCGACGATGCGATCCTGAGCCATAACTTTATCATAGCTTTCTTTTTCAGTTCGCTTACCATTTTCAACTTCGATTAAATGAACACGAATACCTTGTCTTCCTTCTTGAAGGATGCGAGTTTGACCCGCTGGAAGCTTATCATTCTTTTGTTCCTGAACTTTGAAATCTATGATTTCTTCTTCTGAGATAAGCTCTGGAAGATTAAGAACGAGATTTTTCACTTCGTCTTCCGGAAGAGAAGTTCCTGGTTTTGTTCCAACTTCTACTATACGATCTTGAACAGCGACTTTATCGTAAGTTTCTTTAAGCTGACGTTTTCCATTTTCCACTTCAATCAAGTGAAGACGGATACCTTTTTGACCTTCTTGGACAACACGAGTTTCTCCTAGGTAGAACTTATCAGTCTTACGCTCCTGAACCTTGAAGTCAATGGTTTCTTCTTCAACTACAAGTTCTGGTCTGTTAAGGACTAGGTTCTTCACTTCGTCTTCTGGAAGAGCGGTTCCTGGTTTTGTTCCGACCAAGACGATGCGGTCTTTCGGAGCCTCTACCACTTCGCGAAGTTTTTCTTCCTTAGTGCCGTCAGGATTCATCGATGTGAAGATACGTTCCTTACCAACTACTCCTTCTTGTTCTACTCGAGTTTCTCCTAGATACAGCGTTGAATCCTTTTTCTCAACTGTCTTGTAGGCCAAATCGTTTTCAACAAATTCGAGTTTTGGAAGTTCTTCTTGTACAGCAGCAACTGTCTTCTCAGAAACTGGTTTTTCCTTGGTCAACTGGATACGGTATTCCTTGACTTGTTTTCCACTTTCTGAAACAAGACGAACAAGTACTGGAAGGCTATCGTCTCCGCTATCTACAACCGTTGAAGCCACTTGGTCTGTTTCCTCAACTGAAACTTTTGGACGTTGTCCGCTATAAGTTACTTGATAGTCTTGACGGTTTTCAGCGAAATCAGGAAGTTCTTTTCCATCTACAAGAATCTTCGATTGAGTGCTTTCTTGAGGCAATTCGCTTGGAGCAAGGAAGGTCATCTCAATTATCGCAACACCCTTCTTATCCGCTTTGCGCTCCATACGCCATCTCATGGCTTTGGCTTTGACAGCTTTAAAGGTAACGTTAATTTCATCACCGGCTTCAATGTCTTTATCCGCACGATAAGGAACAGCTTCCCAATTTTCTGGATTGTTGAATGGATGGTCTGCGTCGTAGGCTTGGTAGTTTGAATAGTAGGTTGGCACTTCAAACTCTGGACCGACATAGCGTTCTAAAACGAGTTTAGATGGTGCATCCGTACCACTATCTGCAAAGAAGTGAAGTTTAGCTTGAGCAACAGTCCGTTCTACAATCTTACCATTTTCACGGAAGATCACTCCCGCTGATACTTCTGGATTAGAAGATGGTGTTGGAGACCAGTTTGTCCAACGACGATTTTCAGAATGATCTCTATCATTGATATAGTCAACACGGTCATGAGAACTGTCGTCAATATCATTAGTTGCTGAGGCAAAGGCTTGGTTACTATTTTCATCATAGTTAGGGTTTTCTGAGAGGGCCTCACCAAGTTTGTCTGTCACTCGTACAGAGAATTCCGCAACGAGGTCACTACCAAGGACACGACCTCGAACAGTAAATTGACCTGCTTTTGTCAGATTTTCTGCTGGAACTTCTTCCCATTCAACTGCCAAGTCTTTTGTTTCATAGCCATCTTTACCTGTGAAGTAAACCGGAACCTTAGTTGGAAATTCAAGTGGTTGACCTACTTGTACCAAACGTGCTTGTTTAACCGCAGCAAGAGGTTTACGAGAAAGTAAGTCCTTGTCCTTAGTGAAATGTAGACGGTATTCTCCTAAGATGTCACCATTTTCAGCTTTCGCGATGACACGAACTGGCTCACCTTCACGAACGCTTGGAACAACCGTCGCAAGACCATTGTTGCTAACACTTGCTGTTACTGCAGGAACTTTTCCATCTACAGACTCAAGATAGTAGTCTGTCAAATCAGGGTTGAAGTTTGCTAAGTCTTTACCGTCAACTTGGATTCTCGTTTGTCCTTGTTTGGCTGCCGCAACTTGTTTCGCAAAGATTTGTACCTCTGTGATAGATGTTCCTTTCTTGCTATCAAGTCGAACCATACGAATGCGAACCGCATAGGTCTCAACTTTATCAAAACTGAAATGATTCATTTCTCCAGCTTTTAATTGAGCTGGTGCTTTGAGATTGCTTACCTCTTTCCAGTTTGCAGGATCATTAAAGGCATGGTTTTCCTCACCTACAAAGCTAGGGTTTTTAGGGGCTGTTGGAACGGTCTTACCGACATAATATTCAATCACATAAGACTTCGGTACACCAACTCCGTGGTCTTCGTGGAATCCGACACTTAGATTATCAACTGAACGTTTGCTCAAAATACCTGAGTCTCCGAATAGGACACCAACTGAAGCTTCTGGATTAGTACGGTTCCAGTTTGTCCAACGGTTAGCTGGGCGGTCATTAAAGGAAATCAATTTATCGTTGACGTTTGAAACAGGATCAGTTGGATTTGAGTCTGAAGCAAAGGCAAGTGGCAATTCTGAACCGGTCCATTGGTCAGAAATATTTGCTCCCTTCTCAGTTTGAGCAGATACGCGAACATGAAGTTTAGTTGTTAATTGCGTACCTTCTAGGCGACCATTGACTGTAAAGACACCTTCCTTGGCGTATTGGTCTGGACGAATCGTATCCCATGTAACCTTAGCTGATGAAACGTGACCATTTGAATCGTAAGTACGAACACTTTCTGGTAATTGTGGCGCTTCTGCGATTGGTGTTGTCACACTGACTTCTTCAACTGAAACGATACCTTCTACAGAGACTTTAGCACGCGCTTCAAGGTCAATTCCTTCAACTTTACCTAGTACTTCAAATGTTTGATAGGAGTCTAGTTTTTCTTTCGGAATAGCTTGCCAAATGACTTTATGAGTTTTAGGGAAACCTTTGTCATACTCAACAGTTACTGTTGTTGGAAGAGTAGGTTCTTGATGCAAGTCTGTCACTACATTTACTGGACGGATAGATTGCGCAACCTTCGTCTCAGTATTGGCTTGGATAGTGAGTTCAACTTGGCCTTTAGCTCCCTCATATTCCGCTTTCAGAGTGACTGCTCCTGGCTTATGCAATTCAAGCATTCCCTTACGAACTGCGACTTCCCCTTCACCACTTGTAGAGAAGGTTACTTTATCAGCTGGTAAAACTGCTTGGGTTCCGTCTTGATAGTGAGCGAGTACAGACAATTTCACTGTTTGATCTTCTTTAAGACCGTCAGCTTTCTCTACTTGTAAGCTCAAATGGTCAATTTTTGGTGCTTCTTCAAGGAATTGAATTGCATAGGTTTGAAGAGGACCACCATCTTTTGGTTGAACATAGATACTTGCACGCATGCCGTTTGCTGCACTTGCTTGGACTACAGTAACATCCGCATTTTCAGCACTTGCTACAACTTCTGGCAAGGATGCACCGTAAGCAAGAGTTCGATATTGCATTGGATTTTGAGTAGTAAGACCAGTGACAGATTCGCCACCTATAGTTACATTTGGCACTACAGGTGCTGCAACATCACCGTCTCCCACTACAAGGGTAGCGTGAATAGTCTCACCACCTAGTTGGCCAGTCATTGGAATACGTGATCCTGCAACTGACAGTTTAGCTTTATCTGCTTCCGCAATCTCCCACTTATCAACTTCGTATTCTTGAACGCTTCCATCCGTAACAGCAATAGAAACGTATTTGTCAACAGCGCTCAAGTCTGTTCCTGGAGCAACACGCTTAACAGTTGGAAGCTCATTTGCGATTGCTAGAATTTCGACACGAGCCTCAACTTCGCGTCCATCTGCCATACCTTTAACAGTCACAACTCCTGCTTGGCTCACATCAACTGAAGACCAAGTTACTGGACGTTTTTCACGACTGCCATCACTGTAGATAAAACCGACTGTCTTCGGCATTTTTGGCTCTTTCTCAATAACAGTACGTACTTTTGGTACTTCTGTCCCGAGAACAGTCTTTTCTTGGTCTTCTTTTTTACCAGTAAAGACCGTTACTTGACTAGATTTCAAGAGATCTGAATGGGCAGTAAGGGTGAATTTACCTGCTTGCTCAGTTGATTTAACAATGGCAACCCCTTTACCGTTAAAGGCTCTGCGGATCCAAGAACCATCTGGTTGTGCCTTATAACGTTCACGGCTGGCTTGTTCCCCATTATCTACACCGACAAGTTGACCTTGACCATGCAATTGGAAGCGAACCAGATTATTAGCAGTTGGGACTACATTCCCTTGGCTGTCAACAATTTCGTAGTAGATGTAGGTCAAGTCTTTTCCATCTGCTGCGATTGCGTGTTCTTCCTTGACGAGACGAACACCTGCTGGTTGGCCTGCAGTAGTGATCTTATCACGTGCAATTTCTTTACCAGCTTCATCACGAGCTACTGCTTCTAAAGTACCTGGTTGGTAAGCAACCTTCCACTCAAGGTAGAGTTCCTTGGCATTGGCACCCTCTTGGTAAGTTCGTCCATCGCTAGTTTGTTTTTTGTTGAAAGTCTTAACTCCAAGAGATTGACCGTTCAAGAACAATTCAACACTTGCAGCGTTAGAATAAGCACGAACTGGAATCTTTCCTTGTGCATCTTCTACTTTAGAGGCCAAGTCTCTATTCTCCCAGTTCCAGTGAGGAAGGAGGTGAACCATTTGTTTCTTCTTGACAGAAACCCATTGGCTTTGGTAGAGGTAGAAGTCATGTTTTGGAATACCCGCTGTATCTACAATACCAAAGTAAGAACTCTTAACTGGTGTATGGTTTTGGTTGTGCCATGGTGTAGGCTCCCCAATATAGTCTGTACCGGTCCAGATAAATTGTCCTGCGTAACCAGCATTGTCACGGTCAAAAGTCCATGAAGCGGTTGCAGTTTTACCCCAACCAACACGGTCATTTCCATAATCGGACTGTTCGTAATTACGCTCAGGTCCGTTACTATGTTTCAATTCCTGTTCAGGGCGATAGTAACTTCCACGTGTACGCGTAGCTGAAGATGTCTCAGAACCGTAAATCAACCAGTTAGGATGTTTTGCACGAAGAGCTTTGTAGTTGTCTTCAGAATAGTTGAATCCAACCGCATCCAGTTCATCAGCAATTTTCTCATGTCCACCACTACCATTACCGAAACGGAACTTATCTGCTCCCATGGTAACGTAACGAGTCTTATCAACATCCTTGATAACTTTGACCAGACGTTTTACAGTTGCTAGAGAGTGGGCATCCCCATTAGCTTCACCGATTTCATTACCAATTGACCACATGAAGATAGCAGGGTTGTTTTTGCCTCTTTCGACCATGGTACGAAGATCGTAGTCAGACCATTTTTCACCTTTTCGAGCTTCTGGGTGAGTGGCATCTTTTTCAAAGAAACGTCCGTAGTCATAAGGTTTCTTACCACCATACCACGTATCAAAAGCCTCTTCCTGAACCAGCAAACCAAGTTCTGCTGCGATTTGCAAGGTCTGTGGACTTGCAGGGTTATGAGTTGTTCGGATGGCGTTAACACCCATCTCCTTCATTTGTTTGAGACGACGGTATTCTGCTTTATAATTTTCTTCTGCTCCAAGCGCTCCGTGGTCATGGTGCAAAGAAACACCATGGAATTTAATGCGTTCACCATTCAAAGAGAAGCCTTCATTTGGCGTCCAGTGATAGTAACGGTAACCAAACAAATCTTTCTTAGCATCTACCAACTGACCATCACGGTATACACGCGTAATCAATTCGTACAAGGCAGGTTTGTCATTTAAAACTGTCCAGAGTTTTGGTTGTTCGACTTCCAAAATAGCATCAAGACTTGTAGATTCATGCGCTTTCAAGGTACGACTCGCTGTACGAACCAATCCAGTAACAGCCTGCCCACCTCGTTCAACGATTTGATACTCTGCTACAAGTTCATGGTCTTTATCGTCTGTATTGACAATTTTGCTGGTTACATGAGTCTCAACCTTGCCATGTTGCTGTTGTTCTAGTTTTGGTGTTAAGATGGTTGTCCCATTTTTCTCAACATGAACCTTATCTGTCACTTGCAAGGTCACATCACGGTAGATACCACTACCTGAGTACCAACGGCTACTTGGTTGTTTGTTGACAGCATGGACAGCAATCACATTCTCACGACCATCTTTGTGGAGGTATTTGGTAATATCATATGAGAACTGGTTATAACCATTTGGATAATGTCCCACTAACTGGCCATTGACATAGACTTGAGAGTCCATGTAGACACCATCAAATGTCACACGAACATTCTTCTTGAGATCTTTTTCATCAAGTTTAAAGGTCTTGCGATACCAAGCTTCACCACCATTTAGCTGTCCACCTTCGTTTTGAGCAGGTGATTGATGGTCAAAATCGTTAAAGATACTCCAGTCGTGTGGTAAATCCAATTTTTGCCATGTTGATACATCTGCATCTGGTTTCACAGCTTCTTTAGAGTTCGCATTGATTTTGAAGTGCCAATTTTGATTAAAATTCACTTTTCTATCTTCAATCATTTGATTCACTTCTTCATTTGTCGCAGCTTTCAACTCTTCCTTGACAGGCTTTTCTTGACTTGAAGCTTGAGATTCTACCTTTGGAGCTGTTTCTTCAGGCTTTAGAGATGCTTTCTCCTCTTTTTGAGCTACAGGTTCCTCTTCTTTCTTCTCGGCTTTGCTTGCTTCAATTGGAGCAGCTTGACTTTGGTCGGCACTTGCAGCATCCTTGTGCTCTTCTACAGCTTGATTTTCTTTTTCCTCCACTGCCGGACTTTCCTCTTTTGCTTGTTCAACAGTGTGAGTAATTGGAGTTTCATCCGCGAAAACTGGTGATTCTCCAATGACACTTCCTCCAAATAGAACCGCACAGGTTCCAATCATGACAGAGCAAGCTCCTACGGCAAACTTACGAATGCTGTAGACTCTTTTACGATTCCAATGGCCTTTTTCCATAAAATCCTCCTTTAGTAACCGCTTCCATTTCTTTTGTAAGCGTATTACTTTTTCATAGCCTTTTATCCTTATTTTATAAAATAATATAGGAAATTTCAATACCCTAAACACAAAAAATCATATTTTTGATTGTTTTTTCTAAAATTTGTAGAAGATTCAAAAAATGTGAATGTAGATTTAGAACAAGAACAAACAAATGTTTGACACTCAGTTCAATATTATAAAAAAGTTCCTTTTGTAAGGAACTTCTTTTACTTATAATTAAAGATTCCCCCTGCCAACTTATCTGCTAACTTAGGAAAGAGGGTATAAAATTTATGAGCTAAATTTAGCAAGGCTGGGAGATTGAGCTCGCGTTTGTTTTTTCCTATGGTTTTGACAATCTTTCTAGCGACTGCATCTGGTTCTAAGAGAAAGCGGTCAACCGACTTGAGGTAGGTCCCATCTGGGTCTGCCTGGTCAAAAAAGGCAGTACGAATCGGTCCTGGATTGACCGTCGTTAGATAGACACCATAGGGCATCAGTTCGAGACGCAGAGCGTTTGAAAATCCAATAGCCGCAAACTTGGTTGCTGAGTAAAGACTAGACTTGCTAGTCGCTATCAAACCTGCCATGCTGACGATATTGATGATATGACCTTTTCGAATCTCCTTCATACGAGAAGCAACCAAACGAGACAAATTCATGAGAGCAAAGGTATTAACCTCAAACATTTGATGAATGTCTTGATCAGAAATCTTGTCAAAATCTTCAAAAATTCCGTAACCAGCGTTGTTAATTAAAACATCAATCTTGCCATAACGGAGATAGAGGTCAGCTACCAGAGATTCTAGGGCTGAGTCATCAGTAATGTCGATTTCAATTAATTCCACATGGGCATGATTTCCATAGAGTTGAGCTAGTTTTTCCTTGTTTCTACCTAGTAAGATGAGTTGGTCATTTGGCAAGAGTTTGACCATTTCTTGGGCTAAGCCACCGCTAGCTCCGGTAATGAGAATTGTTCGCATACTTATCCTTTTTCGATCTTTTAGATTTCCACTTCTTCCAAGTCTTTAACCACATGGACATTCTCAAAAACAGTTGCAGCATCTTTCTTAAGTTGACTAATATCTTTTGAGAGGAAGCGGGCACTGATATGGTTGAGCAAGAGGCGTTTGACTCCTGCTTCTGCCGCTACTTGTGCAGCCTGCATATTGGTTGAGTGACCGTGATTACGGGCAATTTTTTCATCACCCTTGCCATAAGTGGACTCATGGACCAGGACATCGGCATTAACAGCCAGACGCACACTAGCATTGGTTTTGCGGGTGTCACCAAGTATGGTGATAATCTTACCAGGACGGGGAGCTGAGATATAGTCTGCCGCCTTGATTTCAGTCCCATCATCCAAAACAACATCCTGACCGTTTTTGATTTTTCCAAAAAGCGGGCCAAATGGAACACCAGCAGCCTTAAGTTTTTCAGCATCCAAGGTTCCATCTAGGTCCTTTTGCATGACACGATAACCAACACAGAAAATAGTGTGGTCCAGCTCCTCTGCATACACAGTGAATTTATCGGTTTCAAGGATTTTCCCTAGAGAATTTTGGTCAAACTCATGGAAATGAATGCGGTAAGGCAGACGAGAACCTGACACACGAAGACTGGTTAAAACAAAAGATTTAATGCCTTGCGGTCCATAGATTTCCAAATCTGTCTGCTCTTCATTAGCCTGAAAGGCACGGCTAGAGAGAAAGCCTGGCAAACCAAAGATATGGTCTCCATGCAAGTGAGTAATAAAGATTTTGCTGATCTTTCGTGGTCGAATTGTAGTTTCCAGAATGCGATTTTGCGTTCCTTCTCCGCAGTCAAAGAGCCAAACTTCGTTAATCTCGTCCAAGAGTTTCAGGGCGAGACTTGAAACATTGCGGGCTTTAGAGGGCTGACCTGCCCCCGTTCCTAAAAATTGAATATCCATTCGATGCTTTCTAATTAATCAATATATAACATAGCAGTGCGGTTTTCCGAGCGATAATAAAGCTTGCCAGAAAAAGCTCTAGCTTCTTGTAGTAAATCCTCTTGGCTGTAGCCCTTTAGACGCTTACGACCATCTGCTAAGGTTTCCAGGTCTGTCAAAACTGTAAGACTTTCTACATTAACAACTTCCTCATCTCCTAAAGCCTTCATGTAAATCTTACCAGACTCCACAAAAACTAGCTGATGGGGAAAAATTTGCGCTATCTCAAAGAGTAATTCATCCGTAATTGCTTCCTCAGTCTCTGAGAAAATGCGACCTAGTCCTTCTTTCTCGTAGCAAAATCCAAAGGATTTACCAGATAGATTGAGGCGAATAAAGGGCTTGCTTTCTTCCGTGAAACTTGGTTCAACATTGTAAAGATTTAGTTCTTTACTGACTTCCGCAAAATAATCGGTCGCAGCCTCTGGGCTCTTTTTCTGGTACAGCTCGGCAAAGTAGGCATTCACTACGCTGGGTGGAGGTGTAATGAGAACTAGTTGCTCCTCTTCAGACCTACCAGCTAAAAGCTGGTCCAGATAGACCTTGTCTAAACTTGTATAGCCACCATACTTGAGAGCTAATGATTTGATATCAGTCATAAAATTCTTCTAATCTCCATTTATTTTTCTCGGAAATGTAGCCTCTGATGACTTCTCCATCATCTTGGTAGTCACGTTCTTCAAGAATCGCAACACTTTCCAAATCATGAATCTTGTAAGATTTAGAAAAAGGCAGGCGCAGGGTAAATGATTCAAAAATTTCCTTGATTTTATCTAGCAGTAAAGCCTGCAACTGTTCTCGACTATCTTTAGACTTTGCTGAAATCAGAGCATATGGCGTTTGAGTAGGCATAAAGTCCTCCACCAAATCCGCTTTATTATAAAGAGTCAGGCGAGGAATATCCTCCATGTCTAAGTCTTTCACAATAGACAGAACCGTTTTTTCATGCTCTTCGTGGTAAGGATTGCTAGCATCAATGACATGAACCAGAAGGTCCACATGCTTGCTTTCTTCCAAGGTTGACTTGAAACTGGACACCAATTCTGTTGGCAAATCTTGGATAAACCCAACAGTATCTGTCAAGGTTACCTGAAGATTGCCTCCCAGATGGATGCTTTTAGTCGTCGCATCCAAAGTCGCAAACAACTCATCTGCCTCATACTGGGTCTTACTGGTCAGAGTATTCATAATGGTCGATTTCCCAGCATTGGTATAACCAATCAAGCCAATCTTAAAGATGCTTGACTCCAAGCGTTTTTCTCGAACTGTCGCCCGGTTTTTCTCAACCACTTTGAGTTGGCGTTCGATATCTGTGATTTGGTTGCGAACACTACGACGATTCAGTTCCAGCTGGCTTTCACCTGGACCACGGGAACCAATTCCCCCTGCCTGACGGCTAAGCATAATCCCTTGACCGACTAGACGAGGTAGGAGGTATTTAAGCTGAGCCAAATGAACTTGGAGTTTTCCTTCATGGCTTCGAGCTCTCATGGCAAAGATATCCAAAATCAACTGCATACGGTCAATAACTTTAACACCCAACACTTCCTCTAAGTTGACATTTTGACGAGGTGTCAGACGGTTGTTGACGATGACAGTCGTAATTTCTTCTGCATCCACCATTTGAGCAATTTCTTCCAACTTACCAGATCCAACAAAAGTCTTGGAATCATATTTTTCACGTTTTTGTCTGTAACTATCTACTACGACTGCTCCAGCAGTCTTAGCCAGACTGGCCAACTCTTCCATGGAGAGGTCAAAATTATCCATGCCCTGCAGCTCAACACCAATCAGCAGGACTCGTTCCTCTTTTTTCTCCGTTTCAATCATTTAAAAACTCCTCAATCTGACTTAAAATGCGGTCCTTCACGCCAGACTCTCCGATCTGATAAAAGGTCACCTGCATGCGATTACGGAACCAGGTCAACTGACGCTTAGCAAAACGGCGGGTCGCCTGTTTGAGACTATCGCTGGCTTCCTCAAGAGTTTGCTCCCCACGGAAATAAGGAAAGAGTTCCTTGTAGCCAATGCCTTTGGCTGCCTGCACATCTGGATAATGGTCAAAGAGCCACTTAGCCTCATCCAAAAGTCCAGCCTCAAACATCAGATCCACTCGGTGGTTGATACGTTCATAAAGCTGACTTCGCTCATCATCCAAGCAGATAATCAGTGGTTCATAAGGACTTTCTTGATTTTCCAAATCCTGACCAAAATGGGCGATTTCCAAGGCACGCATGGCACGACGACGGTTAAACTGAGGAATTTCAAGACCTGCTTGCTCCACATGATGGGCTAATTCCTCATCTGAATAAGGCTCCAAACTAGCCCGATAAGCTACAATCTCCTCATGAGGTGTTTCCCCACCTAGATGGTAGCCTTCCAAGAAGCTCTGAATATAAAGCCCTGTTCCTCCAGCGATAATAGCTAGTTTTCCTCGACTTTGAATGTCTTCTATAGCCTTTTTAGCTTCTGAAACAAAATCAAAAGCCGAGTAAGACTCGGTCACCTCTCTGACATCAATCAAATGATGAGGAGCAGCAGCTTGCTCCTCTGGACTGGCCTTGGCTGTCCCAATATCTAGCCTTCTGTATACTTGCTGACTGTCACCACTGACTACCTCTCCACCAAAGCGCTTGCCCACTTCAATAGCAAGGGCAGTTTTCCCAACAGCAGTCGGTCCAACAATCACAATTATTTTTGTTTTCATCTTTTTTCCTTGAAAAATTTCCATTTTTTCGTTACTATTATTATATCACAAAAAGGTCAGTCAGAAAAATGCTACCACTTGGGGAGCCTGGCTGATCGGGAAGATAAAGGAGGAAGACTCATGGCTAAAGGATTCGCTAAAGGTCTTGTAACAGGTGTCGCAGGAACTGTCGCTGCCGTTGCAGGTGCAGTATACGCAATTAAAAAGAAAGTGATTGAGCCAGAAGAGCAAAAAGCAGCTTTCATCGAAGAAAACCGCAAAAAAGCAGCTCGCCGCCGCGTATCACATTAAGCAACAAAAGAAGTTGAGAAATCTCAACTTCTTTTTATTTTCTTTTATACTCAATGAAAATCAAAGAGCGCAAACTAGGAAGCTAGCCTCAGGTTGCTTAAAGCACTGCTTTGAGGTTGTAGATAGAACTGACGAAGTCAGTGACCATATCTACGGTAAGGCGACGCTGACGTGGTTTGAAGAGATTTTCGAAGAGTATTAAATAGCTAGGTCAAACTTCAGCTGTGGCTTAACCGGATCATAGTCAACCAACTCAAAATCTTCTGCTTTGATATCAAAAAAATTGGTCCCATCTGGAACATTTAAAACCAAGCGAGGTTGGCAGTTTGACGGCTCACGGCGGAGCAATTCCTCTGCTTGTTCAAACTGATTATCATAGATATGAAGGTTGTTGATAAAATAGAAAAACTTCCCAACCTTCCAGCCAAAATGCTTGGCAATCATCATTTGAAGAGCCACATACTGCATAGCATTGATGTGGTGGGCCACCAGCATATCATTCGAACGCTGGGTCAAGGTCGCATCCAGATAGATGTCCCCATCAACCCGACGGACATCAAACATGGTCTGAAAGGCGCATGGAAGAAGACCATCTGTCTCCTCAAAAGCTTGGTAATCCCAGAGAGAGATGATATTGCGGCGGTTCCAGGGATTGGCTTCCAACTGCTTGAGAATCTTGTTAATGATATCGTGTTTCTTAACGACCGCCCCATAGCGTTCACCGATGGTTCCCGTATCGCCCACTTCCCAGTCATTCCAGTAGTGAACATTGTACTTATCATTGAGAACATCTAGGCTATTAGACTGATCTTGGTAAATCCAGAGTACTTCCTTGATGGCAGATTTGATCGCAATGGGACGTAGGGTTGTGATGGGAAATTCCCCTTTTGCCAAGTCATACTCTGCAAAAGCACCAGTCACATACTTAGAATTGGCAATAGTTCCATCTTTGTACTTGGGACGAGCCTGCTCAGAAAAGACACCGTCTTTGAGGATTCGTTCAATATTTTCTTTAAAAATCGTATCAGCTTTTGTCATTTACTCTCACCTCATTTATAGTCTTAACTAGTATAGCATAAAAAAAGAAAGGAGGAAAATCACTGGCTTTAAAGTAGTGTTTTTCCTCCTTTTATGATCTTATTGCAATACAAGTGATGCTGCTCCAATAACTCCAGCGTCATTTCCTAGAGTTGCAAGAGCTAATTTTGTTGATGTACGTACTTGTGGGAAGGTGTTTTCGTCGTAGACCTTTTGAACACCTTGGAGAAGGAATTCTCCCGCAGCTGATACACCACCACCGATAACGATTGTTGATGGGTTTAGGATTGAGCCGATGTTAGCACACGCGATACCCAAGTAACGTGAGAAGTTACGGTAAACGATCAAGGCAAGGTCGTCCCCTTCTTTAGCCAAGTCAAAAACAGTTTTAGCAGTTACTTCTTCACCGTCATCAATCAAGCGTTTCAAGGCTGCATCGCCTTCGTATTCATCAGCATAACGACGTGTCAAGTTGACAATCCCTGTTGCAGAAGCAACTGTCTCAAGACAGCCTTTCTTACCACAAGTACAAGCGATTGGTTGGTCAAAGTCAACAGTGATGTGGCCAAGCTCTCCTGCTGCACCAGCAACACCGTGAAGCAATTTGCCTTCTGCCACGATACCACCACCAACACCTGTACCAAGTGTCATAAAGACAACGTCTGGTTGGTTTTCACCAGCACCCATCCAGCGCTCACCAAGAGCAGCTACGTTGGCATCATTATCGATGAAGAATGGAATACCCAAGGCTTTTTCAATCTTTTCTTTAATTGGTTGAAGGGTTTTCCAGTTGAGGTTGTAGGCACCGATAACAGTCCCTTTTTCACGGTCAACCACACCAGGTGATCCCATCCCAATCCCTCGGAAATCCGTAGCTGACAATCCAAGCAAGTCCAAACGATGTTGAATAGACTCAATCATATCATCTACAATATGGCTTCCTTCATCCAAAATATTAGTCTTGATAGACCATTTTTCTTGGATTTCTCCCTCTTGAGTTAAAATTGCAAACTTGATAGATGTTCCACCAAGGTCAATCCCAATAATCTTTTGACTCATCGTCTTCTCCTTTTTAATTGAAAATGCTTACAGGTATAGTATAACAAAATCGTCTCTTTTGTGCAAAGGTTTGCAGGCTACAAGCCAAAATTAAAACATCTCATTTGCTTCACTATTTGTAAAAATTAGTCACCTAAATGTTGAATGGCATAGTTTGCTTCTTCTTCTGTAAATTCACCAGTAAAATATGAGGATGAGAGTAGTCTCCTATGAATTTCTGTTTTTGAGAGGTTAGTATATTTACGATAATCCCTTGCTGTAGCTAAGGCATTTGCCTTATAATCTGCATACAAATGATCGATAGTGTATTGTGCAACATCACTATTAAACCCAAAAAGAATTAATAATTTATAAATTCTTTTTTTTGAATAATGACTCCTATTATAACTTTTTGCTTCATTTAAAGCTGCTGAGTATGGATTCCCATCTGTTGACTTTGGTAGCCATAGACCATTCGGACCAACATAATAACGGCCACCATCTACCCACTGACTTTTAGCCATCCTACCATCTGATTTGAGATAATAATTACCTTCCCATTTGTTACGAGCATAGCTACCTTCTGCGGTTAGATAATAGTAAGAGAGGGAATTTGTGTCATAAATCCATTCATTCTTAGCCATCTTACCGTTTGATTTAAGATAGTAATTTCCTACCCAAGTATTACGAGCGTAACTTCCCTCTGAAGTCAAGTAGTAGTACGAAGCATAGTTCTTATCATAAACCCACTCACTCTTAGCCATCTTACCATTTGATTTCAAATAGTAGTTGCCTGACCAAGTGTTACGAGCATAGCTACCTTCTGTTGTTAGGTAGTATTATGAACCATAGTTCTTATCATAAATCCATTCACTCTTAGCCATTTTACCATCTGATTTAAGATAGTAATTGCCTACCCAAGCATTTTGGACATAGTTTCCCGAAGCATTTAGATAGAAATAAGAATTAGCTTTTTTATCAAAAATCCACTTATTAGTAACTTTAGTACCATTTTCATAGTACGATGAGCCTACCCAACCAGACTGAGCTGTAGATTTGGACTTATCCTCTTTAGGACTTGTATTTTTAGGTTTCTCAGCAGGGTTTTGCGCTGGTGTTTTCGGTTTCTCAGCTGGTTTCGGCGCTGGCTTTGGCGCTGGTTTTGGTTCTGGTTTCGGTGCTGGTGTTTTTGGTTTCTCAGCAGGATTTTGCGCTGGTGTTTTTGATTTTTCAGCTTGATTTGATGCCGAAGTTGTATTCTCTTTTACAACCTTACCATTTTTAGATGCATCCTTTTCTTGAGCAGAAACATGCTGAGCCGAAAAAGGAAAGTCTCCAGTTGTATCTGATAATGCAATAAGTCCCAGTGTTGCAGTTGCTAAGCTGGTTACTAAAATTTTTTTTGATTTTTTCATAAAAATCTCCATTATTTTTATTGATTTATACTTATAGTATACCATATATTTAATTTTGCTTTCAAATCAAATATTAAATATTAACAAATAAATCTAAAACTTAATTGAAAACCTATAGTTATATCACTTCCAACTCATACAAACCTCTGACTGCGTTACAGCCATAGATAGCTTCTGCTTGGTTCAGGTCTTCCAAAGTCATAATTTTCTCTTTTACCTGTCCTGTTTCCAGCAAATGCTGACGATAAATTCCTGGCAAAATTCCTAGACTGGTAGGCGGTGTGTAGAGTTCTCCAGCAATTTTCAGAACTAGATTCCCGATAGACGTTTCCAATAGCTCTCCTGCCACATTATGGTAAATGATTTCCTGTTCCCCTATGCTCAAGTGCGGTCTGTGAGTGGTTTTGAAGTAGGTAAATGCTTGCTGCAAATCAGCTTCTTGCAGACAAAGTTGAGCCTGACAGAAACTAGGACTAAGGGGTGTTAATACTTGACGACTGAGTTCTATCTCTCCAGACTTGCTGAGGGTAATTCGCAAACGGTAGTCTTGATTAGCATCACAAGCCTGACACTCTTCCTCTATCTTTTGTCTCAGGTCTTCCGGATCAAAAAGATAGGCAAAATAACGGCTCGCCTTTGTCAGTCTTTCCAGATGTTGATCTTCAAACAGCAGTTGTTTTTTGCTGATTTTCCCAGTTGTAATCAATTGGAAACGTGGTTGTTTACGATAGAGTACAGCCGCCTTTTGATGAACTTCACGGTATTCAGACTCCCAAGTACTATCCCAAGTAATCCCGCCTCCAACTCCATAGATAGCTTGGCCCATATAGAGTTGAATGGTCCGAATGGCGACATTGAAAATCCGTCGTCCATTTGGAAGCAAGAGACCAATCGTTCCGCAGTAAACTCCTCTGGGTTGAGGCTCCAAGTTCTTGATGATTTCCATGGTCGCAATTTTCGGTGCTCCTGTGATGGAACCACATGGAAAGAGCGAACGGAAGATTTCAACTAGCTCAACATCCGGTCGTAACTGACTCTTGATGGTCGAAGTCATCTGCCAAACAGTTGAATACTGCTCCACCTGACACAGACGCTCCACGTGCTCACTCCCCACCTCAGAAATACGGTTCATATCGTTGCGCAAAAGATCCACAATCATCATATTTTCAGAACGATTTTTAGGATCCTGTTCTAGCCAACTAGCCTGTTCTAAATCTTCTTGGTTAGTCACTCCCCGCTGGGTTGTTCCCTTCATTGGGCGAGTCGTTAATTCCCGGTCATTTTGCTCAAAAAAGAGCTCTGGACTCATGGAAATCACTGCCATCTCATCATGTTCAACATAGGCATTGTAGCCCGCCTCCTGCTCTACCACCATACGATTATAAATGGCAAAAGGATTGACACTCAAGTCTTGCTTGAGTTGGACAGTGTAATTTACCTGGTAGGTGTCCCCCTGACGCAAATGATGGTGAATCTGGGCAATAGCTTTTTCATAGTCTGCTGCAGACGTTACTTCCCGCCACTTTGAAGGCAGATCTACTTCCTCATAAGTCAGAGGAATAGGCGATGTTTCTACCCTGTCATGAACTGTAAAATATAGCAGATACTCTGCCAGTAAAGGAGCTTTATGAACTGCTAATTTCTCCTCAAATGCAGGTGCAGCCTCGTAGCTGACATAGCCCACTACATAATAGCCTTGCTCTTGGTAGCTTTCCACTTGTGCCAGCAAGTCTGCCACTTCTGATAAATCTCTCGTTTTTAACTCTTTGATAGGCTGGGTAAAGGTGTATCTCTCCCCCAAAGCCCTAAAATCAATCACTGTTTTTCTATGCATATCTTAAGTATAGCACAAAAAGGCAGATACAGACAAAGCTGATCTACCTTTTTTCATTTTACTAGTCCTATCTACTATTTAGTGAATAAATCTCCAGTAAATCCGTCTGATTTCTGCAAGAGTTGTTTGTAAACTTTCCATTTAAGATTCACTGTATTATCAAATTTATTACCTTGAAGGTCTTTTTCAACTGCAGCATCGAATAGCTCTTGAAGTTTTTCATATGTTGAAATCTTTTGACCATCAATTTCAATTTCTACAAAACCTTTCTCAGCTTTAGCTCTGACTTCTTTATACCATTCTTTCTTCCACTCTTCTAATGTATTAAATCTACCTTTAGAAACTTTTTGGATGATAAAGTCATCACCTAGACCTACGTTACCGGCTGCTTTAGATTCTTGTTTATACTTGTTAGATGCATACCCTAAGAATCCATCAAGGTAACCGTAGTAGCCCCACATACGGAATGTATTGTGTTTGAATGAGATTGAGCCAGCCGTACTCTTACTTGTGTTACCACCGTAAATACCAGTCATCATATTCACAACAGTATAAGCAGAATCGAATCCTTCAGTACGGTAATGACCATTACCTGGTAGCCCGTGTTTAGTAGCGAAGTTGTTATCTACAAGTTGATCAATAGCTGTCAGTTTCATACTCTTCTCATCATCATTTAAATCACGAACTAAATCCCATTGGTGTGGTGCACCTTCTAACTTATTATAGCTCGCTTTTTCGCGATATTTCTTATCGATTTTCTTGAACCACTTATCGTTAGTTCCAGTATTTTTCTTGATGACAGATTCTGCTTCTAAGTAATCAAGCATCATCATTGATTCGTTATAGTTCTTCATGTAGTGATCAATCTTCTCACGACTACTTAACATATTAGGATCATAGTTATAAATTTGTGTACCATCATTTTTACGTTCGTACGCCATATTTAATCCAAGTGAACCATATTCACCATTATAGTTTGTAAGAGATGGCGATTGTAGCATACCTTGAGCAAATGATTCAATATCTGTCCCTTCACGGTGACGCCATGTTCCTAAGTAGGCCATACGGTCATTGATATGAGTTGTTTCGTGAGTGAATGCAGATGTACCATAATCACTAATCATACTAGAGATGATGTAGTATACAGCCTCTGAATTTTGTGGGTTAGAAAAGATATAAGCATACGCACCCATACCGTTATATCCGTGCCATTTACCTGTAGGTCCATAGAACTCACGAACTGGAGCATAGTCACCATTCTTATTATGACCCATTCGGTCAGACCATCCATTACCTGGAACATCTTGGTTATCCCAAATTGCTGATGGAACCATATTTTCAGATTTCAACAATTGATTACGTACATTATCAGCAGCAAGTCTTGACCAGAAGTCTAAGTAATTAATTTGCTCTTGTGCACGTAAATCGATTTCTTTCTTAAACGCTTCACGTTCAGATTCTGTATTCTTACCATATTTCTCAAATGCACTAAACGCTAGCGTATTGTACGTTGAAATTAAGAACATGTGAGCCTTCTTCGTATTAAGAAGTGGTAAAATGTATCGACCATGTTCACCGTTATTTAAGTTTTCATATAAGTGATATTTCTTATTAGCAAAATCAGGGTTAGATGATTGTTTCTCAACTACATAGTTAGTATGAGAAATAGATTTCTTATACCATACATTCATATCAGTATCTTCTGTAAAGAGTTTCATGTTATATGTTAAGAAGTCATTTAAATTACCTTTACCTGTTGCTCCCGCAATCACATCACGATAAGCATCTTGAGTTCGGTCTCCTTTCAAGAAATGTTCACGTGAACCAATTTGAATCAATCTATCAATAACGCTAACGTTCTTACCATAAAAATCAGGCTTGAACATCATAAGATCTTTAATGCTCATATCATTGTATTTAAATCCATAATAACGATTTAAATAAGTAAGAGCCATCATAATTTTAGCTTTGTTGTCTTCTACTTTTTTAAGAAGAGCTTTCATGGCAGCTTCATCACTATTCAATTGATGGTCTTCGTTTTCGGCTAAAGCTTTGACTAATTTATCCAAATTAGCTTTCGTTTCTTCAAAGCTTTCTTCAAGGAATAGATTTTTAATATAACCATCTTTACGACCATCAGTATTTTCTTCGGCTTTACCACGTTTGTCCATTAACGCACGTACTTCAGGTGAAATCAATTCAACACCTGCTAATTTTGCTTTAATATCGTTGATTAATTGTGTTCTATCTTTAACAACCATATTCGGTGTATAAACGACGTCACCAAGACCTTCGATACTATATTCACGAACTTGTTGGACTTGAGAATCAGCTTTACGTGTGACAACTTTTTCTTCCTTAGTACCATCAGCATAATGAATCATAATATGATCAACATCTGACAAGTCAGTTACAAACTGTCCATTTTTCAAACCTGTAACAGAAAGAACTTCTTTCGTAACCAAGTTTGAACTGGCTTCCAATTTATTGGCCTGATTGACAATCCACTCTTTATTGTAGAACGGTTGTAATTTTTCGATATTGCGATAAGCAAGTTCACGGTCAATTCTGTAATCTTGAGTATCTTTATAGGTCTCATCTAATGATTTTGTATTGTTGAGAGTGTCCTCAATTAGAGGTTTAATTTCAAACTTATCAGCAGTGATTCCCATTGCATCAATCTTGGTATTAGCTTCTTCGAGACTAATTTCTCTAATTCTATGTGAACGAGAATATTTGAACGAATGTTTACCTGCACTAACATCTTTTACAACAAAGTTTCTTTCAAGAGCATTATTCGTGAAGTATCCCCCATCGTAATCAATATCACCGGAACCATAGAATTCTTCACCGTTCTCAACTTTCATCATTGAAACATTATTTTCAAGTTTGCCCCATACCCAGTTCTTACTGATGAAACCTCCAACATCTACAGGTGATTTAACTTTAATTGTTCCTTTAGCGACTGAATTTCGTACAGTCCCATATTTACCGGTGCCATTAGGGTCCGAACTATTGTCAACAGTAGACGCAAGACCAGCAGCCCGGGCCTTAGTTGCTGTAATATCAGCTTCTACATATGTTTTATTCGCATGGCCTTTCCAAATCTCACCCACAATACCAGCAAGATTCCATCCTTTATCCCCAACACCATCAATTTTACCAATGAAAGCAACATTATTAACTTTAGCGCCCTCACCATCTAATTTATTAACCACACCAGCAATATCATTTTTCGCAATAATATGGCCTGTAACTTTGACATTTTCGATTACAGCATTTTTAACAATTCTTGCAACAGGTGCAATATTTTCTGCCCAAGGCATATTAATATTCACATTGCCAAGATTGATATTCTTCACAGAAGCATTCTCAATGCGCTCAAACAATGGTCGAGCGATATTATGAATGGTATACTGTTTTCCATCAACACTTGTTAAATGACCATTAAATACACCTGGTACATATTGTTTATTTGGAGTTGGAACATTTGCTGCGTTCAAATCTGCACCAAGCTTAAACGTCCCCTTACGATTAGCTTGCATTGCTTTTACCAATTCATTGAAATCGTAGTAGACATTCTCTTCGTGAGATTTTGGCTTGGCAAAATAATGAACATATTCTTCACTGAGTTCATTACCATTAGTATGCTGAACTAGATCAGGAGCTTTAGCAGTGACCTTGTATAGTGTTTTTCCATCGACAGTAACTTCTTCGATTTTATCCACAGCAAGACGGGTCACCTTATTATCATGCGTAGCGATTTTTAGATAGTATGGTTTTACATCAGTTGGAACAGAAGTTAAGAAGCTACTATCCGTTTCAACACCAGCATCATCCACACTCATCAAGCTTGTTTCTTTGATGTTTTTGACTTCAACTTTTTTGAGGTCAATTCTTAGTGGTTCTTCCCTTAGAACTTCTTCTTCATCACCCTCACCACGGTCATAAACCATCTTCGTTTCAAGTTTATAATCCTTGTAGTACTGTAAATCTGTCAGGGTAGTTGTCAAGTCGTCTGGTGAAACATTCAAGGTTTTGACAATCTCATCACCTTTTTTCAGAGTTAAGGTAATAGATTTAATGGCTGCCTTACTTGGATTTTCCAAATTGTAACGAATTTGAGATGTTCGTTTTAAATCTTTAACATCGATAAGCGACAAACTTAAAATTGGTTTTTCAAAGTTTTTAGTTCCTAATTTAACGATACGGTCTTGATCTAACTCCAAAACCTGTTCGACAACTTTTGGTGCTTCTTCAGTCTTCAGTCCTTTAATTGTCTTATAAGTCTTTATAACCTTTTTCTGTCCGTCTTTTCCTTCTTTGACAGTAACTCTTTCACCTTTTTTCAGTTGATCATCTTCTTCAACCTTTTCCTTAAACGGAATCTTTTCAAAACTTTCTTCTACCAGAGTTCCTTCAATTGGTTTCGTACCACGACTTATTTTTTTAGTGACCGGTTCTTTGATGACAGTTGTAGCTGTATTTAAAACTTGGTCAGTCTCAACACCCTCAATAGTCTTATAAGTCGTTTTGGTAATTTGACTACCCTTTTCTCCATCTTGGACGACAGTTTCTTCATCCGTATACTTGGTTGGATCTTCGATAATTTCTGTCTTATAGTCAATCTCCGTAGTAGTTTCTTTCGTAACCGCGCCCTCAGTTACTTTATATTCAGGTAACTTTTCTTGAACTACCGACTCACCTTCTTTACCTGGCTCCTGAGTACCTTTAGCTTCAATCTTGCCTGTATATTCCGCCTGTTGTTCTTGAACTAAGGATTCTCCCTCTTTGCCTGGCTCCTGAGTACCTTTAGCTTCAATCTTGCCTGTATATTCTGACTGTGGCTCTTGAACTAAGGACTCTCCCTCTTTGCCTGGTTCCTGAGTGCCTTTAGCTTCAATCTTGCCTGTATATTCCGCCTGTGGTTCTTGAACTAAGGATTCTCCCTCTTTGCCTGGCTCCTGAGTACCTTTAGCTTCAATCTTGCCTGTATATTCTGACTGTGGCTCTTGAACTAAGGACTCTCCCTCTTTACCTGGTTCCTGAATTCCTTTAGCTTCAATCTTGCCTGTATATTCTGACTGTGGCTCTTGAACTAAGGACTCTCCCTCTTTGTCTGGTTCCTGAGTGCCTTTAGCTTCTATCTTGCCTGTATATTCCGTCTGTGGTTCTTCAACTACCGACTCACCTTTTTTACTGCTTGTATTGGTACTAGATTTTGATTCTTTAAAGTAACCAACATACTCATATCCTTCAATATGAATAACACCTTTAGCCAAACCTTCATGTGTAGATGCAGAAATAGTTTGGTTATACGAAAGTAACTCTTTATTTTCAAATGCAAAGGCAGTAAAAGGTACAAAATTGCTGACGCCGATAGAGCTAATTAACAGAATACCAAGTACTTTACTACGGTGTTTCTTGGAAACTAATAGAACCGCTAGTGAGGCTGTTGCCAATCCAAGACCTGCCAAAGCAAGCTCCTTACTTCCTGTGTATGGAAGTTGTTGACTGTTAGTCTCCTTCTTGCGATAAACTACATAAATAATATCTTCATCTTGAAATTCTGTAGGGACCTCATGGTGAATCAAGGCTTTTTCAGACTCGGTTAATTCCTGCTCCGCCAGATAACGGTAATGCACACTATGAACACCACCAATTTCATTGGCTTGCACCTTATCTACTAAAAAGGTACTGGCACCAAAAAGGAAGGCCCCGATAGCTACAGGACCTACCCCAACAGTGAGCTTACGAATCGAATATTTGGTAATTTTTTCTAGTTGTTGTTTTGTCTTTTTCATTCTCATGACTTTCTGATAGAATCTTGTGGATACTGCGCACGCGCACCTCCGATTAGTTTGGGACGACTTGCAAGAGCCGTTACATGGGCATGCCCAATTTCTCTCAAAAGAGGGCGAATTGGAACCTGAACATGCTTGACATGCATGCCAATCGCAGTATCTCCGATATCCAATCCAGCATGGGCCTTGATAAATTCGACCTCAACTGGATCCTGCATAAACTTGAAGGCTGCCAACTGACCTGAACCGCCTGCATGAAGTGTAGGAAGGACACTGACGATTTCAAGACCAAACTGCTCTGCCACCTGACGTTCAACGACTAGGGCACGATTAACATGTTCACAACCTTGAACAGCTAGATGAATTCCTTTTCCCTCTAGGATATCTAGGATGGTCTTCACAATGACTTCCCCAATTTCTTGGCTGGATTCCTTGCCAATCTGACCACCCATCACCTCACTAGAAGAAAGGCCCAAAACAAAGATAGCTCCTTGCTTCAAATTAGCCTTGTCTATTACATCTTCTACAATCTGGCTTGTTGCTCTTTGAATGTCTTTTTCCTTCATACTTGATACCTCTTTTGTCACTATCTATCATATCTTTTTTTACTGATTTTATCAAGGCCAACTAATCATTCTGAATTTTAAAAGCAAAACTCCCAGAATAGACTGAGAGTTAGCTAATTACTATTTTATTAATGTATATTTCAACTATCGTCCCTTTTGAAGGTACAGAATTGATCTTCATCTGGTAATTGTCTCCAAAATGAAGTTTGAGTCGTTGGTCGACATTTTGTAGGCCAACTCCCCCACGTTTGAGCTGACTTTGACTACTATCGCCAGCAGCTTGGAAACCAACACCATCATCTTCAATGCGGATGACAAGCCCTGTATCCTGTTTCTGAACAGAAACTTTAATATGGCCCTGACCTTCCTTCTCCTTAATACCATGGTAAAGGGCATTTTCTACAAGAGGTTGCAACACCAGTTTAGGCAAGACTAAATTATCAAAGTCAGGTTCTTCATCAATCTCATACTCCAGCTTATCCCCATAGCGTTGTTTTTGGATAAAGAGGTACTGGCGGACATGATTGATTTCATCAGAAAGAGAAATCAAATCCTTTCCTTGATTGAGCGCCAAGCGGAAATAGGTTGCCAAGGACTTGGTCACCTGAACCACTCGCTGACTATCCTGAAATTCAGCAATCCAGATGATAGTGTCCAAAGTATTATAGAGGAAATGGGGGTTAATCTGGCTCGACAAGGCTTGAAGTTCATACTGCCGGGTCGCTTCTTCCTGCCTGCGCACATCTGTCATCAACTGATCAATCTGATCCAGCATGGCATTGAACTGACGAGTCACTTCTCTCAGTTCATAGGCGCCAGCTTCCTTAGCACGAAGATTTTGTGTACCAGAAGCAATTTCCAGCATGGTTTCTCTCAGATCCTTCAAAGGGGCAATCCAGCGTTTGAGACTGAACCACACCAAGCAGAGACAGGCAAGAAGAGATAAGGCACTAGCAGCAAGCAAGGTCCACATGAGTTGACTCCGAACCTGGTCTAACTTCTCCAACGAAGACACGCCTATAACCGTCCAATCAGTACCTGTAATCTGTTCCTGACTAACGTAGGATTGATGGTCCAGCGTATAGCCCTGCCCCGTCTCGATGTAGGGTTTCATGGCCTCCATTTCACTCGCTGAGCTATAGACAGTACGTTTAGGATGGTAGACAAATTCATGCTTTTCATTGATGATAAAGGCAAAGCCCTGCTGGCCCAACTGGAGTTGGTTGAGATAGGCTTCCAGAGTTTCGTAGGAAATATCCAAACGAAGTACGCCAAGATTGCCCCCCTTTGCATCAACAAGTTCCTGAGTAACAGAAATGACCCACTGACTATCTGATTTACGAGCTGGTGTCAAAACTGGCTTAGCTCCCTGATGGATAGCCTTTTGGTACCAATCCTCAGCCATCATATCTGAGGAAGTTTTCATCTGCACACTATCATCTGTAGAAATAACCTGACCGGATTTGGTGACCAGTACCACCGTTTTCAAGTCCTGGTCTGCCTTTAAGATCGTCAAAAACAGATCTCGGATTCCCTTGACTTGGTCTTGGTTAGGATTCTCAGCATAGGCTAAGACATCCTTCTGCTGGGTCAAACTGGTAGAGGTGGTTTCTAATTTTTTGATATAAGACTGAATAAAGTGGCTAGTTTGGCTAATGGTCGTTTGGCTATTGCCCTCGATAGTAGCCTCAATAGCTGATGAACTAGATTGATAATAGAAAGTCCCAACCAGAGCTAGGAGAATGAGAAAGACCAGAAAGATGGAAATAACCATTCTGACTAAAAGAGAAGAACGCTTCATCGGCCTTCTCCCTTCTTAAACTGACGAGGTGTCACACCTGCAATCTGTTTAAAACGTTGGGTAAAGTAGTTCATATCTTCAAAGCCAACCTTTTCGGCTATCTCATAAATCTTTAAATCTGTGGTCAGAAGCAAGAGCTTGGCTTGTTTGACACGCTCTCTCACTAGATAATCCTGAAAAGGCAGCCCCAACTCTTTCTTAATCAAGGAACTCAAATAAGTCGGACTAAAACCCAATTCACTAGCTAAAGACTTTAAACTAAATTGACTATCAGCCAGATGAGACTGGATCTTCTGAGCAATATTTCCCTCAAACTTATCAGTCAATAAATCTTGTAACTGCTCTTCCTTTTCTTCCTTGTCTAGTTTTTGCTTGATTTTCCCCAACATTTCCTCAATATCCTGACGAGAAAAGGGTTTGAGCAGGTAATCATCTACACCGAGTTTGACAGCAGACAAGGCATAATCAAAATCATCGTAACCCGTCAAAAATACCAGATGCACCTGGGGATAGGTTTCTCGTACCAGACTGGCCAACTGGATGCCATTTAGCTGAGGCATATTGATATCAGTTAAAATGATGTCTGGCACCTGCTTTTGAATCAAGTCCCAAGCCTGTCTTCCATTTTCAGCCTGACCGATGATTTCCATATCGTAGGCCGCTACATTGACCAACTTGGTCAAGCCTTGCCTTACCAGATACTCATCTTCTACGATTAAGATTGTGTAGGTCATGCTCTGCTCCTTTACCACTTACTAGTATCAGTATAGCAAAATTCTCCTCTAACTGCTTAGGAAAGACTTCTTAATCTACATAATCTAGTAAATAAGCGTAGCCTTTTTCTGCCATTTGGTCTTTGGGAATAAAGCGGATAGAGAGACTATTGATACAGTAGCGCAAGCCCCCCTTGTCCTCTGGACCGTCCGTAAAGACATGGCCAAGGTGAGAATCTCCAACTCGACTTCTCACTTCCATGCGCGTCATATTGTAAGACTTATCTTCCTTGTAGGTAGCAACATCTGGACTGATTGGTTGGGTGAAACTAGGCCAGCCACAACCAGACTCAAACTTGTCCTTTGATGAAAAGAGGGGTTCGCCAGTTGCCACATCCACATAGATACCAGATTCAAATTTATCCCAATAGCGGTTTGAAAAAGCTCGTTCTGTTTGATTTTTCTGGGTGACTGCATACTCCTCAGGTGACAAGGTCTTTTTCAATTCCTCATCACTTGGTTTAGGATATTTGCTGGCATCGATGACGGGGTAGGCAGCCTGATTAACATTGATATGACAGTAGCCATTTGGATTTTTCTTGAGGTAGTCTTGGTGATAATCCTCCGCCACCACAAAATTCTTCAAATTTTCCTTTTCAACTGCCAGAGGTTGGTCGTATTTCTTAGCAACTTCATCAAAGACTTGGTTGATTACTTCCAAATCCTTGTCATCTGTGTAATAAACACCAGTACGGTACTGGGTCCCCACATCATTTCCTTGTTTATTTTTGCTGGTTGGATTGATAATGCGGAAGTAATGAAGCAGAATTTCCTTGAGGGAAATTTGCTTGGCATCATAGGTGACATGGACAGTCTCTGCATGACCTGTTTGGTTAATCAATTCGTACTTGGTTGTTTCCCCTCTACCGTTCGCATAGCCTGAAACGGCATCTGTCACTCCAGGCACGCGTGAGAAGTATTCCTCCACTCCCCAGAAACAACCTCCAGCTAGATAAATTTCGTGCAAGTCTGCGTCTTTGCTTACTTCTGTTTTTTTCACTGTTTTTCCTCCTTGGCTAACGGATGCTTTCTCAATTTGCGAGCTATCTGTCTGCCCTGCATTTCGCGTCAATAGAAAATAAAAACCGGTTATGGCTAGGAAAAATACTCCTAGCAACAAGATGATTTTTAGCTTATCATTCATAGGACACCTCCTAGGCTAATTCCTTCAAAGTTTGCAAAATTGCATCTTTTTCCATAAAACCTGGTTGCGTTTTGACCAATTTTCCTTCACCATCTATAAATGCTTGAGTTGGGTAAGAACGGACACCATAAGTTTCCAAGAGCTTACCTGACGGGTCAACTAGGACTGGGAAATTTTTATAATCCAAGCCCTTATACCAATTCTTAAAGTCCGCTTCAGATTGTTCTCCCTTGTGGCCTGGTGACACCACTGTCAAGACCACATAATCGTCACCAGCATCTTTAGCGATTTCATCCGTATCTGGAAGACTAGCCAGACAGATGGAACACCAAGAAGCCCAGAACTTGAGATAGACTTTCTTGCCCTTGTAATCAGATAAGCGGTAGGTCTTGCCATCTACTCCAGTTAGCTCAAAGTCAGCCACCTCTTTCCCTTTAGCCGTGCTTGTTTTACTAGCTGTCTGCTCCATCTTCATTTCATCTTTCATTTGGTGTTCACTGGTCATGGACTTGCCTGAACAAGCCGTCAAACAAAGGAGCGAGCCTGCTCCAAGAACACATGTTTGCCATTTTTTCATATTGATATTCCTTTCCATTTTATTCAAATAATTGACTTAAAATTGAAGCATTTCCAAACAGAACCAAAAGTCCCATCACAATAATGAGAAAACCACCCACTTTTTTGAGGATTCCGAGATAGGGATGAAGTTTTCGGAAATGTTTCAAAACATAACTAGAGGCCAGAGCTAGAAGCAAAAATGGTAGCGCCAAGCCCAACGTGTACACCAACATGAGACCAGCTCCCTGCCAAGCACCTGAGCCACCTGAAGCCGCCAAGGCCAAAACAGATCCAAGAACCGGCCCCACACAAGGCGTCCAAGCAAAACTAAAGGTCAAGCCCAATAAAAATGCCTGACTATAGCCCTTACCATTTTGCCCCTGTCCTTGCAGTTGTAACCTCTTTTCCTTATAAAGCCCCTGAAAATGTAAGACTTCCATCTGGTGCAAGCCTAAGAGAATGATAACCACACCCGTCACATATTGGAACCAAGAAGCATAAAGCAAGTCGCCTAAAAAACCAGCTCCATAGCCTAGTAAGATAAAAATAAAGGAAATCCCCGCTATAAAGGCCAGCGTTCGCAATAAACTAGTAACTGAGATTGAAAATTTGCCACTAGAAGCCCGAGCACCATCTTTATCATCTAGTAATACCCCTGCATAGACTGGCAACAAGGGTAAGATACAAGGAGAAAAGAAGGAAAGAATTCCTGCCAAAAAGACACTTAGAAAAAAGAAAATATGACCCATAAAGTTCCTCCTATCATTTTATTGATAGATTTATTATACTCCTTCCATTTTCGAAAAAACAGGGACAATGATAGGGAAAAATAGGAATTTAATCAGATGATTTAGAAATCTGGCACAAAAAAAGCCAGACAAGGTCTGACTTTGGTAGAAACAGAAAAGAGAATCACCTGTCCTCCCTACTTATCTGGTAATAAATAAGGTCCGCAACGTAGTCTTTTCTCTCCACACCATTGGCAATGGTTTTTAGATAAGACATTCCCGCTTTTTCCATAACACGGCCTGAAGCTAGATTGAGACTAGCGTAACGAGCTCTGACTTTTTGAAAGCCTGCTTGAGTAAAACAAAAATCTAACACAGCTTTCAAGGCCTCTGTCATCATACCTCGGCCCCAAAAGTTTTTTCCTAAAACATACCCAATTTCACAACTTAAATCTTCCTCGTGCATTTCAATGATGCTGATATCTCCTATCACATGCTCTGGGTTCTCTTTGAGACAAATGGCCCATTTGTAATAGTTGGGATTAGTATAGGATGCAACCCAATTTCGAATCGAGTTCCGAGTCACCTCGACATCAGGATGAGGATCCCAGGTGACATAGATTAGATTCTCAGCAGACGAAGCCCAATTTTGAAACATGGCTTCCGCATCACTCTCCACAAATCTTCTCAAGATTAATCGGTCTGTCTGTAACATTTGCGTACCGATTGCTTTCATCATGTTACCTCGCTTTCTAAGCTTAAGGCTCAAGATAAAAAGACTATACTCAGTAACAGCTAGAAAACAAGTTTTTCATCTAGTTACTTGACGCAGTAGCTGTCTGGTTTGAAATGCACTTTACCAAGCTTCTTCAAACCTAGTCATCGTTGCGGGGGTAAGACAAGGAAAATCGAACTCTTCGAGTTACCGAATCTGCCTCGTTTTCCTGTTTCTAGACTCGGGCTAAAAAGGTCCCCCGGACCTTCCTCGCTTTCTCATTTCTAGGCTCAGGGTAAAAACCTCCACTGGAGGTTTTTACTCCCAAAAGTGATCAAAGACGGTGATTGGTAGGTGGCGTTTGTGTTGTCCTTTGTGCCACCAGTTTTCAATAGTCGCTTGGGCTTCTGGACTAACTTGCTTGCCTTCGAGGTAATCATCAATTTCATTGTAAGTGACTCCAAGTGCAACTTCGTCAGCAAGTCCAGGTTTGTCTTCTTCTAGGTCTGCTGTTGGGATTTTTTCATAAAGGGCTGGGTCTGCACCAAGTTCCTTCAAGAGTTGTTTTCCTTGACGTTTATTGAGGCGGTAAAGAGGGAGAATATCCGCACCACCGTCACCAAACTTGGTAAAAAAGCCTGTGATATTTTCCGCAGCATGGTCTGTTCCAATGACCGCTCCGCTATGGGCACCTGCAAGGGCATATTGGGCAATCATACGACTACGAGCTTTAATATTGCCCTTGTTAAAGTCTGAAACAGGACTTCCTGTCGCTTCGACTGCAGCTGTCATAGCATCAGCTGATTCCTTGATATTCACAACCAAGCTGACATCTGGCTGGATGAAAGCGAGGGCTTTTTGAGCATCTGCTTCATCCGCTTGCACGCCATAGGGCAGACGGACAGCAATAAATTGGTAGCTGTCATCTCCTGTCTCTGCTCGCATTTCTTCCATCGCTAATTGTGCCAAGCGCCCCGCCAAGGTTGAGTCCTGACCCCCAGAAATCCCTAGTACAAAGGTTTTAAGGAAGGGGTGTTTTTTCAAGTATCTCTTTAAGAAGTCAATGGAACGACGAATTTCTTCCTGGGCATCAATCACTTGTTTGACGCCCAGTTGCTGGATAATGGTCTCTTGCAAACTCATTCTTCTTCTCCTTCACCAAGGGCTTCTTTGCGCATCTTATCAATCAAGTCCATCTTATCTTGCCAAATATCACGGGCCAAATCTACTGGGTAATGTTGCGGATTGAGCACGCGCTTGTATTCATCCCATAGCTTGTCAAATTCCTTACGGGCATAATCCTGAATCTCAGTCAAACTAGGCAGGTTGTAGACTAATGTTCCTTCTTTGAAAATATCCACCAAGAGAGGAACGGCATCAAAATTACGAACGGTCTTTTTGATGTAGGTATAAGTCGGATGGAACATCTTGATTTCTGTCATGTCACTCACATCCACACCATCATAAGTAATGTAGTCCCCTTCTGACTTGCCTTTTTCACGGCTGGTAATGCGCCATACCTGCTTCTTACCTGGGGTCGATACTTTTTCAGCATTACTTGAAAGCTTGATGGTATTGCGCATCTTACCAGTTTCATCTTCGATAGCCACAATCTTATAAACCGCTCCAAGGGCTGGCTGGTCATAGGCTGTAATCAGCTTGGTACCCACCCCCCAAACGTCAATCTTAGCGTGTTGCATTTTGAGGTTAAGGATGGTATTTTCATCGAGGTCATTGGAAGCGTAAATTTTGGCATCTGGATATCCAGCCTCATCTAACTGTTGGCGAACTTTCTTGGAAATGTAGGCAATATCCCCAGAGTCGATACGAACGCCTTTAAAATTGATCTTATCACCCAACTCACGCGCTACCTGAATGGCAGCTGGCACACCGATACGCAACGTATCATAAGTATCTACTAGAAAGACACAGTCACGATGGGTTGAAGCATAGGCCTTGAAGGCTTCATAGTCGTTTCCATAAACCTGTACCAAGGCATGGGCATGAGTCCCCAAGACTGGAATACCAAAGAGCTTCCCGGCACGCACATTGCTGGTTCCATTAGCGCCACCAATCACAGCTGCGCGTGTTCCCCAAATAGCCGCATCCATTTCTTGTGCACGACGTGTCCCGAACTCCATCAAGGGTTCATCTTCGATAACCGAACGAATACGTGCTGCCTTGGTCGCTATCAAGGTTTGAAAGTTAACGATGTTCAAGAGAGCCGTTTCGACCAACTGGCATTGGGCTAGAGGGCCTTCAACTTGAACAATTGGCTCATTAGCAAAAACCAAGTCCCCTTCTTGGGCAGAACGAACCGTCAACTCCAACTTGAGATTGCGGAGGTAGTCTAAAAATGCCCCATGATAGCCAAGCGACTCCAAGTAGGCAATATCGCTATCTGAAAAGCGCAAGTCTTTAAGATAATGTACAATTCTTTCCAAACCAGCAAAAACTGCATAACCGTTCTGAAAAGGTTGCTGACGGAAATAAACTTCAAAGACCGCCTTCTTATTGTGAATCCCTTGGTCAAAGTAAACTTGCATCATGTTGATCTGGTACAAGTCCGTGTGCAATGTCAAACTATCATCTGGATACATCTGTTTTCCTTCTTCCTTCTTTACAAAGGTATGAACGTATTCTACCACTTTCACACCATCCGATAAATTAGTACTATTATAACACATTTTATCTGGATTGATAAAAAGCTAACAAGCTATTCTCCATTCTCCAGTTCATCCATATCTTGCTCAAACTTTTTCTGAGCCCATTCACCATAACTTTTAAGCCCGAGATTGCCGATAAAAACCCAAGGAAGGTAAATCAGATAAGTAATGACCCAAGCAGACAAGTATTTAACGTTCAGAGGATTGTGCTGATAAATTTCGATATTGAATTGATAATTCTGCAACATCAAGAGAGTCGTAATAGCGAGAGTTACCAGCAAACACCCTCCAATCGTAAAATGAAAACGACTATAGTAGGTCACTCCAAGTTGTCGTGCACGATTGAAAAAGAAGAAAATTCCTAAAAGAAGAGTAACCAGAAGAATATCAGGATTAAAAAGAGCAGGTGCTAATACAGCCACCAAATAACTTAGCAGAATGAGCCCGATAAACATATAAAAAGTCTCTGTCCCAGCTTTGTTAAACAGTTGTTCTTCTCTTTCGTCTAATAATTGATAATAAAAAAATCTATTTTTCATCTTCTTCCTCCCAAACTTGCTGATTTCTGCGATTCAAGTATAGGATAACTCTATCCATAGAATAACTCCCAACGAGATAGATGATAACTGCTAGAAGCACTTTTAGGGAGTACTTCCAAGTCAATAGATTGACCAGTTCCTCGCGATTGCCTACGATATCAATCAATAAAATCACTATAGAAAATCCCAAAGCAGATAAAATTCTTTCTTTTCCAGTATTCTCAACAATGTCTCGAATGTCAATTCCAACATACATGCGGCGAATAATGGCATACAAACCGACTCCAATCAATAAAAGTAATTCTGGTAAATAGGACAGAAGCGTTAAATTGAAGATATAAAGTTTGGCAAAAATTTCCAGTGCTAAAAATAGGCACATTCCCAAGAGAATTTCTCCTGAAATCTTTCCGTCTAATTTTTCCGTACGTTCATCTTTGATCACAAGTTTTTTTCTATTTTTCATCTTCTTCCTCCCAAAATAGTTGGTCTAAAGTTTTGCCTAAGCATCTGCAAATGGACTGGCAAAGGGAGAGACTAGGATTGTATTTCCCAGCTTCAATCAAGCCTATAGTCTGCCTAGTAACACCCACAGCCTCTGCCAAATCCCCTTGTGTTAATTCACGCTCCACCCGAGCTAATTTTAATTTTAAATTTTTAGCCACTAGAGTCCTCCTTCACATTTTTAAAAAAGTTGCGCTTCTTTTAAAAACATTATACCATATATCTAACTTAATGCAATATATAAATGTCATTTTGTAAGATTTTATTAACAAAAAACTCTCTATCATCTTACATGATAAAGAGTATTCGTTCTTTTTTGATACTTAGCTAAGTTCCTCTCCAAAAGAAAGAAGTCTAGGTCACAAATCTTTTTGATAATAGTATCTTTGCCCTGTGTAGGGATAGTCTTGCAAGGTAAAGACTTCCTTGTAGCCATGACTTAGATAAAAATCTGGCGCTTGAAACTGGTAAGTATTCACAAAAGCAAAACGACAGTTTCGATTCTTGGCTTCATTTTCAGCTCGCTGCAATAGTTTTGAACCAATTCCTTGTCCCCTCAATTCCTCTCTCACAAACAAATATTCGATTTCCAACCAATTTCCGAAAGTCTCTGCTACTAAGCCTGCCATGAGATTGCCCTTTTCGTCTTCGACATAAAGGTTCAGTGGCTCGCTTTCAGCCTCTTCTCTTTTAGAACGATTATAAGCACGAATCAAGTCCCCTATTTCCTGCGCTTTATGAGATTCCTTATTTTCCAATCTAACGTGCATCCAAACCTCCTAATAAACTGCTACAGCTTGATTATAGTCTTATTTAGATGGACTGTCAAACTAGAAAAAACTCACCAAGCAGAGTTGATGAGTCCATGAGTTATTTTCTAAATTTCCACTGGCTATAAATCCCAAAAACAAGGATCCAGATGGCAGAACCAACTGCCCCCATAAAGGTAGACTCTTGCAAAAAGAGAGTCGCAAAAACAAAGACGAAAAAGAGAATGGTTAGGGGATTAAGCAAGCGATACTGAGGCATGAGGTAGCCATCAGCCATGAAGTCTTGTGACTTGCGGTATTTGAGATGGGCCACCATAATCAAGATATAAATCGCGATGTAAACACCTGATGAAGATGCTGTAATCAAAGCAAAGGCATCTGAAACACCTGGCAACACATTGATAAAGGCAGCCAGAGCAATCAAAATTGCTGAGGCGATGATGGCATTTTGTGGAACATTGTGGCGAGAAAGGGTATCGACCTTGATGGCCTTTAAGAAACGATTGGGCGAATCATGGGCAATCTGATATAAGTGTCTCCCTGTTGAGTAGAGAGTTGAGTTAAGAGCAGACGCCGCTGAGGTCAAGACAACAAAGTTGATTAGAGCTGCTGCCCACTTGATACCCGCCAGTTCAAAAACCGTTACAAATGGAGAATCTGAAGAATTAAGATAAGACCAAGGAATAATGGCCATAATCGCAATGAGAGCTCCCCCATAGAAGAAGATAATTCTAAGAGGAATTTCCTTAACAGCTTTGGGCAAGACCTGACGAGGGTTCTTTGTTTCAGAAGTTGTCACCCCGATAAACTCAATCATCAGATAGGCAAAAAATACCATTTGAAAGGCCATGACAAAGTTCATAACTCCGTTTGGAAAAAGAGAGAATTTGTCGCTGATATTTGCCAAACTTGCAACACCATGCGGTGTCTTAAAGCCTGTCAAAACCATAAAGACCCCAGTGGCAATCATGGCTAAAATCGCCACAATCTTGACCATAGCAAACCAAAACTCGACTTCTCCAAAGAGCTTAACCGCAATCAGATTGACTAAAGCCAAAATTGTTAAAAAGACAAGTTGAATCATCCAGCTAGGCCAGGTGGGAAACCAGAAGCGAACATAATCTGAGATGGCAGTGATTTCTGCCATACCGATAAAGACAACTGACAACCAATAAGACCAAACTGAGAAATATCCCCAACCTTTCCCCAAATGACGGGTGATAAAGTTGATAAAGGTATGTTGTTCTGGATCCTGATACAGCATCTCCCCAACAGCCCTCATCATCAAAAACATAAAGGCTCCTGTAATCATATAAATCAGGATGATAGAAGGTCCTGTAAGGCTGATAGAGCGACCAGCACCTAAGAAAAGTCCTGTTCCGATTGTTCCCGCAATGGCCATCACCTGAACATGGCGATTGGTTAAACCACGCTCCATTTTATTTTTCTTCTTATTTTCACTCATATAGTCTCCTTTTTATCCAATAAACCAAAAAGGAGTTGAGCAAGGCAAGGCCTTCACTACTCCTTTTTCATCCTATTTAGGCTGTTTTCTCAACCTTTAAGATTTTGACATCATAGCTACCAACTGGTGTTTCAATCGTTGCAGTATCACCAGTCTTCTTGCCAATCAAAGCACGGCCAATCGGACTTTCATTTGATACTTTACCAGCAAAAGCATCTGCACCTGCAGAACCGACGATGATGTAGACCTCTTCTTCGTCTTCACCGACTTCTTGGATTGTTACTGTTTTACCGATTGCTACCTCATCTTGGGCAACTGCATCGCTATTAACAATTTCAGCATAGCGAATTTTTGTTTCTAGACTTGAAATTTGTCCTTCAACAAAAGCTTGTTCATCTTTCGCTGCTTCATACTCACTATTTTCTGAAAGGTCTCCATATGAACGAGCAATCTTGATACGCTCTACGACTTCGGGACGTCGAACGAGTTTCAACTCCTCTAATTCTTTTTCTAGTTTTTCCTTTTCTTCAAGGGTCATTGGGTAAGTTTTTTCTGCCATTTTTTTAACTTTCTATTCTATTTACTTTTTTAAAACAAAATTATGTGGAAAACCACATAATTTTAGTTTGAACTACTTGCTTGAGGTAACTTGCTATTGATATGCTCTGCAACGTTTTGATCATGTTCTTCTTTTGTTGTCGCAAAGTATACTTTACCGTCTTCAACATTGGCTACAAAGTACAAGTACTCACTCTTTGTCTGGTTTACACTTGCTTCAATCGCATCCGAACTTGGGCTATCAACCGGTCCAGGCATGAGGCCAAGGTGTGTGTAAACATTGTATGGTGAATCAATCGTTGTATCAATTCCAGCGTCATCTGCTAAACTAATCTTTTGACCAAGTTTTCCTTGAGCATATAGGATAGCGATATTACTTTGAAGTGGCATACCGACATTCAAGCGGTTATAGAAGACACCTGCGATTTTCTGGCGGTCTTCGGTCTTAGCACCTTCTTTTTCGACAAGAGAAGCAATGCTGAGCAATTCATTAACTGTCAGATTCTTTTCTTTGATCGTAGCGTAATATGGTGACATAGCCTTATCCATAGCAGCTACCATCTCATCAATCAAACTTTCAACAGTTGTGCTATCTTTGATCGTATAGGTCGCTGGGAAAAGGTAGCCTTCAAGACGATAACGAACGCCGCTGTCTTTTGTTGGAAGACTTCCAAGTAGGTTTGGATACTTGGATACTAATTGTGAGATAAAGGTCTCATCTTGAGCTTTTGCCAAGAAAGCTTCCGCAGTAAGAGGTTCTTTAAATTCACCTTGAAGTTGTCCTACTGTTTGAGCGATTTGCTCTAATGTATAGCCTTCTGGAATGGTCAAGTTTGCAAGAACAGGTGCCTGAGCTTCAGGAGTCCCACCTTTTTCCAATTCTTGAATCAACTCATCCGTACTCATACTCTTCTTCAAGTTGTAATAACCTGACTTCAAGTTAGCATGGCTATAATATTTAGCATAAAGGCTAAAGATAAGTCCATGTTTAACCAAACCAGATTTTTCCAAGGTGCTTCCAATTTCTTGAACATTTGCACCGTCTGGGATTTGAACCGTTACGTAATCCTTAGAGCTCGCATCAACAGGCTTCAAGGAATCTTGAACGTAACCATAGCCAAAATAACCACCACCTGCAACGAGTACTAGGAGAACTAGAACTGTTACTAGGCATCCTTTGGATTTTGATTTTTTCTTTTTCTTAGTTGATGTTGCACCTTGACGACGACTACGACGAGAACCCTCTCTTAAGCTGTCTGAGGACTCAGTAGAAACGGGCGCCTCAATCTCATTCTCAGGAGCAATTGAATCATCGGCTTCTTCCGTCTTATAGGTCACCGCTATCTTAGTCGGAGTATCGTTAAATTCTTTTTCTTCGGGTTTAAGCTCAACTGGTTCTACCTTAGGCTGAACAGGTTCCACTACAGGTTCTTCAACCAGATGAATCGGCTCTACTAGAGGTTCTTCAGATTCTACAACCTCAATCTTGTCGATGATTGGCTGTCTAATCTCTTTCTCTTCTTGGTCATCTGTTTCATCAGTTCTAGCACTTGAAAGTGGAGGAACACTTGGTGCATTCTTTAGGATTTTATCGACAACAGACAGGGAATCAGCCATCAACTCTTCTGTTGATGTTTCTGGTTCAAGATCTGAAGGAGTTGCTGAACTAGCTTGAGATGATGAAGCCGTCAGATTTGGAATCTCTACTTCTTTCTCTCTTCTATCTTGTTCTTTTACTCTTTCTAAATCACGTAGAATCTGCTCTTTAAAGCTTAATTTTTCTTCTTCTCTTGATTTTTCAGTCAAAAGCATTACCTCCTTGTTGACAATCCATAATATTATATCTTAAAAGTCGCAGAAAAGCAACCAACTAGGGCATTCCCTAGCTAGTTTTCTTTATTTTCAGGCTGCCAAACCATATCATACCAGGTTTCCCCAGCAAAGCTTGACTGGGATATTCCTTCATTAACAAAGCCGTGCTTTTCGTAATAGGAGATAAGGTAATCATGACACGTCAAGTTAATGCCCTCTCGCTCATGTTCTAAAGCGACTTCTTTCAGAGCCTTTAATAGTCTTTTCCCTACCCCCAAAGCTTGTGCTTCCTTGGCAATAGATAGGCAAGTCACAGAAATATAACCTCCAGGTTGATGGCTATAGTCTTTTATTTCTTCTGTAAAAGACTGATCATCTAGATGGCGGTGTGGGACGACTGGACCTTCGATATAACCAAGAATACGCCCCTCTTTTTCAGCTACCAGAAAACTGGTCTGAATTTCCCGCAAATGCGCCTCAAAGACCGAACGAGGAATGGCTTCTTCAAGGGAAAAATTCTCTAGCTCTATCTCTATAATCCGATCTAAATCCGAAAATCTTGCTTGTCTGATTTTCATATTTCCTCCTGATAAAAAGGATTTTCCCAAATCAGATACCATTCAGAACCACTGCCATAATGACTCTCTGACACTTCTTCTTCAACAAAGCCATTCATTTCAAAATATGATAGTAGTTCATCAGGACTCTGCAAAAGAATACCTTGATAATCTAGTTCGACTGTCACCTGTTTCAAGGCCGCAAGAAGAAGAGTTCCCAACCCCTGCCCCCAATGGTCAGGATGAATAGTCAAGGATTTTACTTCTATCCATTTGGGATGAATAGACTGAACTTCTCCCAAAACATAGCCTAGGAGCTGATTTTCATCCCCAGCTACAAGAAAGGTACCCGCAGACTTGCGGATACTCTCTTCTAAGGATTGGCGGCTAAGTGTCTCTTCTGATGAAGGATTGGCTTCTTCAATCGCCAACATTTCTTCTAAATCTGATAGGGTAGCTTGCCTTATAGTGATTGGAATTTCCATCTATTTTCCTTATTGGACGTTGCTTGTCAAGTTAGACAAGAGACGTTCAAATGAATATTCATAGGTTTGGATGTCTCCTGCACCCATAAAGACGTAAACAGCATTGTCATGGTCTAGGAGTGGAGAAACATTTTCAACAGTGATAACCTGATGTTTCTTGTTGATTTTATTAGCTAGGTCTTCTACTTTGACATCACCATGGTCCACTTCACGAGCTGATCCATAGATTTGCGCTAGGTAGACGGCGTCTGCTTGATTCAATGCATGGGCAAATTCGTCCAACAAGGCAATGGTTCTTGTAAAGGTATGCGGTTGGAAGATTGCCACGATTTCCTTGCTTGGATATTTTTGACGAGCCGCATCCAAGGTCGCAATGATTTCTGTTGGATGGTGGGCAAAGTCATCAATGATCACTGTATCATTGACAATTTTCTCAGTGAAACGACGCTTAACACCTGCAAAAGTTTTCAAGTGTTCACGGACCAAGTTCAAATCAAAACCTGCTGTGTAAAGAAGGCCAATAACAGCTGTCGCATTCATGATATTGTGACGACCAAAGGTTGGAATGTGGAATTGTCCCAATTCTTGTCCACGGAAGCGAACTGTAAAGGTCGAACCAGTTGTTGAACGAAGGAGATCACTAGCTACAAAGTCATTGCCTTCAGCTTCAAAACCATAGTAATAGATTGGAGCATTGGCTGTGATCTTACGCAACTCAGCATCCTCACCGTAAACAAACAAACCTTTGGTAATTTGTTTGGCATAGTCGTTAAAGGCATTGAAAACATCCTCTAGACTTGTAAAGTAGTCTGGATGGTCAAAGTCAATGTTGGTGATGATAGAGTATTCTGGGTGGTAAGGCATGAAGTGACGCTCGTATTCGTCTGATTCAAAGACAAAATATTTGGCATTGGCTGAGCCACGACCTGTCCCATCTCCAATCAAGAAGCTGGTATCTGTGATGTGAGACAAGACGTGTGACAGCATACCTGTTGTTGAAGTTTTTCCATGTGCTCCTGCCACTCCCATGCTGACAAAGTCGCGCATAAAGCTACCTAGGAATTCGTGATAACGTTTGTAGCTGATACCATTTTGATCTGCATAGGCGATTTCAACGTTATTATCTGGACGGAAGGCATTCCCCGCGATAATCTCTACATCACCTTGTAGATTCTTTTCATCAAAAGGAAGAATCGCAATCCCTGCCTGCTCTAGTCCACGTTGAGTAAAGTAGTATTTATCAACGTCTGAACCTTGAACCTTATGTCCCATTTGGTGCAACATCAAGGCCAAGGCACTCATCCCTGATCCTTTAATTCCAATAAAATGATATGTCTTTGACATGTTTTTCTCCCTTATTCAGTGATTCTTGTCAGGTTCAACTCTTGGGCAACCTGACGTTCCTGTTCTGTTTGCTTATTCTTTTTATTATAAATTTGGCTCTTCTTCAGAAAATCATAGTTGTTCTTTTTAGCTTTTCCAGCTTGATTTTCTAAAGTCGGAGTCACTACTTGTCCAGCTTCTTCAGCTAAAATATAGTGGGACTGTCTCAAGTTTTTGCTAAATTTGGCAAACTCACCTGGATTTTCCTTTTGAAATGGTGCTGTTGGTTGGCTTCCATGACGAACAAGTTTTGAACCATTGTGTCGTCTAGTATGGCTAACATCTTGGGTCAAATACTTGGCTGAACGTTTCTTCTTCAAGTCCGCACGCGCCTCTTCTCGAGCCAATTCAGCATAGGTTTTTTCAACTCTTTTAGGTTCTGGGCTTAGCTTTGACTCCTTGTTAACCACTGGAGAAACTACGGTTTCTTCCTCATTGATAGGAGACCATTCCAAATAGTTCTTATCGCGGTAATCACCTTTGATATTGCTAATAAAGTCTGACTCATCGTACAAGTCCATGACTGGCATTTTGGTCAGCATGATCTCATCATCTGACACCAATGGAAATCGATCTTGTTTCATTTTGTATTTCCTTTCAACACTTCATTATAGCGTATTGTCTTGATTTTTCAAGTGCTGGCTTCAGAAATTCCCAAAATTTCACGAATTTCTGCCAGACTGAGACTGGCACGCGACTCCGTACCATCTAAAACTTGGGAAACCAAATGTTTCTTTTGTTCTTGAAGTTCTTGGATTTTTTCTTCAATGGTCCCCTTGGTAATCAAACGGTAGACCTCGACCATCTGCTCCTGCCCCATTCGGTGGGCTCTTCCGATAGCCTGGGCTTCGACAGCGGGATTCCACCAAAGGTCAACCAAAATAACCGTATCAGCTCCCGTTAGATTGAGACCAACACCACCCGCCTTCAGGGAGATGAGAAAGGCATCTCTCTCCCCTTGGTTAAAGGCCTTGGTCATCTCCTGTCTGTCTTGAGCAGGAGTTGAACCTGTGATTTTGAAGGAGGTCAAGCCCAAGTCTGGGAGTTCTTGCTCGATTTTTTCCAACATTCCTTTGAACTGCGAGAAAATCAAGACCCGATGCCCACCATCAGCCACTTGTAGCAATAAATCTCGGAGACTATCGAGTTTACCACTGGCTCCCTGGTAATCGTCCATGAAGAGAGCTGGTGTATCGCAGACCTGGCGCAATCGCATGAGGCCAGATAAAATTTCTACCCGACTTCTCTGGAATTCTTGATCTGTCACTTGCGCTAGGCGGTCTCGCATCTGTTGCAACTGGGCTAGATAGATAGCTTTTTGTTGGTCTTCCAGTTCATTTTTATAGACGACTTCGATCAGATCAGGCAGTTCTGTAAGAACTTCTTCTTTCTTACGCCTCATGACGAAAGGCTTGATAAACTGCGCGACTCGGTCAGCCGGTAATTTCATAAACTCCTTTTTACTTGGCAAGAGCCCCGGAAGCACAATTTGAAAGATAGACCACAACTCTCCTAAATGATTTTCGATGGGCGTACCCGACAAAGCAAAGACTGCCGGCACCACAAACTGGCGCAAACTCTGAGCAATCTTGGTTTGGGCATTTTTCATGACCTGGGCTTCATCTAAGAAGAGAAAATCAAAAGCCATCTCTTGATAAAGCTCGCTGTCTTGACGAAAGGTGGCATAGCTAGTCACATAGATTTGGTGATTTTCAGAAAGAATCGCTTCTCGATTCGCTTTCAAACCATGAACGACAGCCAAATCCAACTGTGGGGCAAATTTCCTGAATTCATCTGCCCAGTTGTAGATTAAACCTGACGGCGCTAAAATCAAGACCCGACTGTCTTCTGTCACCTGACTGGTCAAAAAAGCGATGGTTTGCAATGTTTTTCCCAGTCCCATATCATCTGCCAGAATGCCACCAAAGCTATAGTGATGAAGCATCTGGAGCCAACGGACTCCCTTTTCCTGATAGTCTCTCAAACTCGCCTGCACCCGTATATCTCCCAAAGGAAAGTCCTCTGGATGGGTCAAATCATGAGCTAAATGCTGAAATTCTTCCGAGAAGGAAATCCTGTCTCGACCTTCAAACAACTGAGACAAACTGTAAGCTAGGGATTTCCGAGCCTGAAAAGAACCATCTTTTAGCTCAACTCCCAGTTCCTGCAAATTTTGACGAATCTGCTTGGTTTCCTCATCAAAAAAGTACACTTGGTCAGAACAACTGATATAGAAATCCTGATTGCTGGTCAGGGCTTTAAGAGCTTGATCAATCTCTTCTTGGGCAATCCCTTGGAAATCAAACTGAATCTCCAACAGTCCTCCCTTGGACTCAATCTGAACCTGAGGAGCTTGGACACTGTATAGCTGATTCATTTCATCAGACAAGAAAACCTGACCCAATTTCTCAAAAGCTGGAATCGTATGGTGAAAGAAAGAATAAACTGCCTCTGGCTTCAAAGCCTGTCTCCAAGACTGAAAATCAGCCTCAAAACCAGCTCCTAAACAGACTTGAAATAGCTGGTTTTCCAAGACGGCATCGCTTGAAAATGGTAATTGTTCCAGCTGTTGCTGACTAGTCACCTTAAGATCTCCATAATCAAACTCGATATCCAAACGAATGCGACCGTCATCCTCCCTATCAAAGTAAAAGATTGGTGAAAAGGATCTGATTTGCAAGCGCTCAGGAGCAGAAACTATGCCCAGCTGTCCAAACAAAGGCAGACAGGCGGCTAGGCGGTCACGATCACTGTTGTCAAACTGGAGGCATTTTCTCCCTCTTTCCTCCTGAGGGAGCTCCTTGAGTTCCTTTAGGAGGCTGATTTGTTTAGGGTTTAAGAGATAAAGATTCCCCTTACAAAAGAGAACCGCTCCCCCATAGAATACGTTGACTCGCTCACTTTCAGTAGTCTCCATCTCAAAATAATCGGGATACTCCTGCACGGAAAAAGAGAACAGTTCTGCATCTGGATCTAAATCATGAAAGAGAAGATTTTCATAACTAGTAATCTGATGTTCGAAATGAAAATCCTCCAAATTCATCAGCAACTCTACCCCCTGCTCAAAAAAGGTCAGAGGGAAAAAGAGGTGACGACCTTGATTGGGGAAAAAGAGGTCTTGACTCAGCCCCTCCTCAATCAAGCCACATAAAAAAGTAAGAACTTCTTGACTAGCTGTATCAAAAGCATCCCAAGACAAGTCGTTTTCATAGTGTTTCCCAATCATATATGGCTTTCGATGGGCCAAGACCTTCAAAAAGAGAGGGATGTCACGAATGACATAATATTTTTGACTATCAACTAAACCGATTCGGAGTGTCCAAAGGAGGCGATTGGTTCCAGCTTCTACCTGACCTTGAGCCGACAAAGTGTAGATTTTTTCTCGCTTCTGAGGTTGGATCCGCTCCAAAAAACTACCGCCAAAACTAACCTTGGTTTCGACCTCTTCTTGCTCTTCATGTCCTTTTTCTAAGGCTTGTAAAATCACCTGGCCTTCTTCATCATTTTTCAGATAATGCTCGAGCGCTGCGAGGTGAACACAGTAACCTCTTTTTTGGAAAAAATCGCAAGCACAAAAAACCAGATCATCCTCTAAACTGTAGCGCAAGTCTTCTCCCGCCACACGAGTATAGAGGCGATTCCCTTTTTCCTTGATGATTTCAATCTTGCCTGTCTCATAGAGAGTAACGCCCTCCATGCGCAACTTCCCCGGAATCAATTTAGCCATAGTTACCCCTTTATCTTATCTTTTCATTATACCACATTTTCCCCTACGAAAATAGCCTTCTAGGAAGACTTTTCTCCTAGAAGGCTCGGTTTTTAAAGTGTAACAAAAGTGGTCACGATACGTTGGCAAACCTCTTCCAGTACTGACTTCGGCATAGCTACATTGAGGCGGGCATGAAGAGTTCCTTCCTCCCCAAAATCCAAACCTCGGTTCAAGATAACCTTGGCTTCATTCTTCAAAAGCTCTTGCAAGCGGTCATCCGTTAGGTCATAGGCTGAAAAATCAAGCCAGATCAAGTAGGTACCTTGTGGTTTCATGACCTTAATCTTGGTTTCGTTGCCCAAAACATCCACTACATAGTTAATGTGGTCCTCGATGACTTCTTTTAACTCTCCTAACCAGTCCTTACCATAACGGTAGGCAGCTTCTGTCGCCAAATATCCCAAGCCTGAGATTTCATGTTGGTTATTGGCCAACTGGCGTTTTTGGAAAGCCACACGAAGCTTGGGATTTTCAATAACTGCATAGGAATTCTTTGTCCCAGCAATATTAAAGGTCTTAGTGGCACTGCTCAAGATAAGGGCGAAGTCTTTAAAAGCAGGATCAATGGTGTTAAAAGACTGGTGTTTGTGACCAAAGAGGGCCAAATCTTGGTGAATCTCATCTGAAACAAGCAAAACACCGTGTTTTTGGCAGAGATGACCAATCTTTTCTAACACTTCCTTTTCCCAAACACGTCCACCAGGATTGTGGGGATTGCAAAGAATATAAAGCTTCACATCCTCTTCTAACAATTGCTTCTCTAACTGGTCAAAGTCAATCTCAAACAACCCATCCTTTTCCACCAAAGGATTGGTAATCAATCTGCGATTGTTCAGTTTGACACTGCGTGCAAACGGTGGATAGACCGGTGTATTAATCAGAACAGCTTCTCCTTCTTTTGTAAAGGCTTGAATAGCTGTTGAGATAGCTGGTACCACTCCCTCTATAAAGACGAGGGCATCCTTGTCAAAGTGATAGCCGTGTTGACTGGCTTCCCAGTCCTGAACCGACTCAATCAAAGCATCGCTAGCATAGGTATAGCCATAGACCAACTGATCTGCGTAGGCTTGTACAGCTCGTCGAACCTCAGGCAAAACCACAAAGTCCATATCCGCTATCCAAGCTGGTAGAACTTCTCGATCAGCTTCCGCTTCTTTCCATTTATAGGTATGGTGCCCAAAACGATTGGGCAGGCTTGTAAAATCATATTTTCCCATATCTATCTTATCCTTCCAAAGCTTGGAGCAAGTCCGCAATCAAATCTCTAGCATCTTCAATCCCGATTGACAAGCGCAAGAGGTCATCTGTTAAGCCATAGGAATGGCGCACTTCTGCTGGAATATCCGCATGAGTTTGAGTCGTCGGATAGGTGATCAGACTCTCCACCCCACCCAAACTTTCCGCAAAAGAGAATACTTTCAAGCTATTTAAAATATGAGGAATACGTTTTTCATCCACTACTTTAAAGGAAATCATACCCCCACGTCCAGTATAGAGCACTTCCTTGACAGCAGGTGAATCCTTCAAAAAGGCAACCACTTCTTGAGCATTGGCTGTAGAACGCTCCATACGAAGAGGTAGAGTTTTAAGACCACGAATCAACTGATAACTATCAAACGGTGACAAGACTGCACCTGTCGTATTCAAATTGTAGAACAGTTGCTCATATAGTTCTAAACTATTAGTCACAACCACCCCAGCTAAGACATCATTGTGGCCTGCCAGATACTTGGTGGCAGAATGAAGAACGATATCCGCACCATCTTCAATCGGACGTTGGTAAATCGGACTGTAAAAGGTATTGTCCACCACAACCTTGGCACCCTTGGCATGAGCTAGTTTGGCTAGTTTGGCAATATCAAATTCCAACATCAAGGGATTGGTTGGCGTTTCGATATAAAGAACATCCACATCCTTTTCTAACTCAGCGATCAGCTCTTCTTCTGTATTGGCATAGGTAAAATGGAACCGGCCTTCTTGCTCCACTTGGTTGAACCAACGGAAAGAACCTCCATACAGATCGCGCACAGCCAAGACTTTACTTCCTACTGGAAAGACGCTAAAGGCCAGTACAATCGCAGCCATACCTGAACTCGTCGCTAGGGCATAGTCTGCTGATTCGATTGCCGCCAAGACCTCCTCCGCCTTACTGCGAGTTGGGTTTTTAGTACGGGTATAGTCAAATCCCGTAGACTGGCCAAACTCTGGATGCTGATAAGTGGTTGAAAAATGAAGTGGCGTCACCAAGGCACCTGTTGCCTTATCTGACTTGATTCCCGCCTGGGCCAAAATTGTGTTGATGTGTAGTTCTTTGCTCATACAATACCTCCAAATCTATAGTAACTATTGTACCACTTATTTTCGGCTCTATAATATTTGTAGTGGGTAAATCCCTTATAGATATTATGGAGCCTATTTTGTTGTAGAAAAAAAGTCCCAT
>NZ_JBJUSF010000010.1:0-65683 GCF_046098195.1 Streptococcus sp. ST14 | reverse complement strand
AAGATGGCAGTCGTTCAGACAAACCAGCATTTGATGTATTACCTGATGGACTAATTGTTACCACTAAATAATTTTTTAAAAAATAGAAAGGAAAATTTCTAAAATATTGTTCTAATTGTTTAACCGCAGGCTCAGGCTTGCGGTTTTTTTGTTTGCAAAAAGGGGCAAAAAAGGGGCAAAAATGCTGTAAAATATCGTTAGTCCACGTAAAAATCTTGTATATGATCATTATTTTCACTTGATTTTAGTGCATATTGTAAATGATTGTATCATAGCGTATCTTCATAAGTTGTTGTGAACAACTCTATCAGGAAAGTCAAATTAATTTATAGAATTATTTTAGCAGTCAAGGTGTACTGTTATAGATTCAATATATTATGCGACTATTAACCTTGTCTTCTCCTAAAATTGACTTTCTTGTTTTCTTATCTTGTCCACTCGAAACAAGTATTGTAAGAATTTGATTATTTTTGAAAGTACTTTTAATATACTTGATATAGTTAAAAAAGATTTGAAACTAAATTCCAAATTAGAAAAAGACTTGAAATACTAAAAAAAAAAAGTATACTCTAATTGAAAACGGTAACAAAACTAATTTAGAGAATGAAATATAGAGTATTTCTCTCTTAAAAGTTTTTGGTGAAACGAGATGTAGAAAGGAGATTTAGCCAAAGAGTCTATTAGTGCTAGAATAATAGATTAGAATTATTTTAGAAAAACGAAGTGAGCAGCTTATAAATTCAAGTCCCCAAATAGATTCATACTAGTATCTTTTGCAAAAAATAAAGGGCGACTTCCTTCATGAATATCAATTTCATCTATAAGGAAGGTAGCTAATTGAACTAACTTATTTATTCTGTTTGTCGCTAGAAAAATCAGACCTCCTTGTGAAGATTGAGGAGATACTGAATGAAAATCAAAGAAGAAACTAGCAAGCTAGTAGCAGATTGCCCAAAACACCGCTTTGAGGTTGTAGATAAGACTGACGTATATAATCCAAGGTGAAGCGACTGTGGTTTGAAGAGATTTTCAAAGAGTATAGGCTAGAGAGTAGTGTTTTTATGTCCTTCTAGTAGAAAATGCTAGACAGAAGAATGGGGAACTTGGATAGGAGAAATAGATTGAGAAAGGAGGTTAGAAGAGATGATTATTACAAAAATTAGCCGTTTAGGAACTTATGTGGGAGTCAATCCACATTTTGCAACATTAATAGATTTTCTAGAAAAAACAGGACTAGAAAATTTAACAGAAGGTTCGATTGCTATCGATGGTAATCGATTGTTTGGGAATTGCTTTATTTATCTAGCAGATGGTCAAGCAGGGGCTTTCTTTGAAACACACCAAAAATATTTGGATATTCATTTAGTTTTGGAAAACGAAGAAGCCATGGCTGTTACATCGCCGGAAAATGTAAGCGTTACCCAAGAATATGATGAAGAGAAAGATATTGAATTATACACAGGGAAAGTGGAACAGTTGGTTCATTTGAGAGCTGGTGAATGCCTCATCACTTTTCCAGAAGATTTACATCAACCCAAGGTTCGTATAAATGATGAACCTGTGAAAAAAGTTGTCTTTAAAGTTGCGATTTCTTAATGTAGAAAGAGAAGAACGATGAAAAAAATGAGAAAGTTTTTATGTCTAGCTGGAATTGCGCTAGCGGCTGTTGCCTTGGTAGCTTGTTCAGGAAAAAAAGAAGCTACAACTAGTACTGAACCACCAACAGAATTATCTGGTGAAATTACAATGTGGCACTCCTTTACTCAAGGACCCCGTTTAGAAAGTATTCAAAAATCAGCAGATGCTTTCATGCAAAAGCATCCAAAAACGAAAATCAAGATTGAAACATTTTCTTGGAATGACTTCTATACTAAATGGACTACAGGTTTAGCAAATGGAAATGTGCCAGATATCAGTACAGCTCTTCCTAACCAAGTAATGGAAATGGTCAACTCAGATGCTTTGGTTCCGCTAAATGATTCTATCAAGCGTATTGGACAAGATAAATTTAACGAAACTGCCTTAAATGAAGCAAAAATCGGAGATGATTACTACTCTGTTCCTCTTTATTCACATGCACAAGTCATGTGGGTTAGAACAGATTTGTTAAAAGAACATAATATTGAGGTTCCTAAAACTTGGGATCAACTCTATGAAGCTTCTAAAAAATTGAAAGAAGCTGGAGTTTATGGCTTGTCTGTTCCGTTTGGAACAAATGACTTAATGGCAACACGTTTCTTGAACTTCTACGTACGTAGTGGTGGAGGAAGCCTCTTAACAAAAGATCTTAAAGCAGACTTGACAAGCCAACTTGCTCAAGATGGTATTAAATACTGGGTTAAATTGTATAAAGAAATCTCACCTCAAGATTCTTTGAATTTTAATGTCCTTCAACAAGCTACCTTGTTCTATCAAGGAAAAACAGCATTTGACTTTAACTCTGGCTTCCATATCGGAGGAATTAATGCCAACAGTCCTCAATTGATTGATTCGATTGATGCTTATCCTATTCCAAAAATCAAAGAGTCTGATAAAGACCAAGGAATTGAAACCTCAAACATTCCAATGGTTGTTTGGAAAAATTCAAAACATCCAGAAGTTGCTAAAGCATTCTTAGAAGCACTTTATAATGAAGAAGACTACGTTAAATTCCTTGATTCAACTCCAGTAGGTATGTTGCCAACTATTAAGGGGATTAGCGATTCTGCAGCCTATAAAGAAAATGAAACTCGTAAGAAGTTTAAACATGCTGAAGAAGTAATTACTGAAGCTGTTAAAAAAGGTACTGCTATTGGTTATGAAAATGGACCAAGTGTACAAGCTGGTATGTTGACTAACCAACACATTATTGAACAAATGTTCCAAGATATCATTACAAATGGAACAGATCCTATGAAAGCAGCAAAAGAAGCAGAAAAACAATTAAACGATTTATTTGAGGCTGTTCAGTAGATGTAAAAGACTAGAAAATAGGTGGGCTAGTGATCTGAAAAGCTCTAGCCCAATTTTGTAAAAGAAGGGAGAAGGAGAATGGTTAAAGAACGTAATTTAACTCGCTGGATATTTGTTTTGCCAGCTATGATTATCGTAGGATTACTCTTTGTTTATCCGTTTTTCTCGAGTATTTTTTATAGCTTTACCAATAAGCATTTGATTATGCCTAATTATAAATTTGTTGGTTTGGCTAACTATAAAGCTGTGCTATCAGATCCCAACTTCTTTAATGCGTTCTTTAATTCAATTAAGTGGACCGTTTTCTCATTAGTTGGTCAAGTTTTAGTAGGGTTTGTATTGGCTTTAGCTCTTCACAGAGTACGCCACTTCAAGAAATTATATAGGACCTTATTGATTGTTCCTTGGGCATTTCCTACCATCGTTATTGCCTTCTCTTGGCAGTGGATTCTAAACGGGGTTTATGGCTACTTACCTAATCTAATCGTAAAATTAGGTTTAATGGAACATACACCTGCATTTTTGACAGATAGTACATGGGCATTCCTATGTTTGGTGTTTATCAACATTTGGTTTGGAGCACCAATGATTATGGTTAATGTGCTTTCAGCTTTGCAAACAGTACCAGAAGAACAATTTGAGGCTGCTAAGATAGATGGTGCTTCAAGTTGGCAGGTGTTCAAGTTTATCGTCTTTCCACATATTAAAGTGGTTGTAGGACTTCTAGTTGTTTTGAGAACTGTATGGATCTTTAATAACTTTGACATTATCTACCTCATTACTGGTGGTGGACCAGCCAATGCTACAACGACGCTTCCAATTTTTGCTTACAACCTGGGCTGGGGAACTAAATTGTTGGGTCGTGCTTCAGCAGTTACAGTACTGCTCTTTATCTTCTTGGTGGCGATTTGCTTTATCTACTTTGCTATCATCAGTAAGTGGGAAAAGGAGGGTAGAAAATAATGAAGAAGAAATCCAGTATTTATTTAGATATTCTCTCACATGTACTTTTAGTTGGTGCGACCATCGTTGCAGTTTTCCCATTGGTATGGATTATCATATCTTCTGTCAAAGGGAAAGGGGAATTAACTCAGTATCCAACACGATTTTGGCCTGAACAGTTTACATTAGATTATTTCACTCATGTTATCAACGATTTGCACTTCATTGATAACATTCGAAACAGTTTAATCATTGCCTTGGCTACAACCCTTATTGCGATTATTATTTCTGCTATGGCAGCCTATGGTATTGTTCGATTCTTTCCTAAATTGGGAGCAATCATGTCGAGACTACTCGTCATTACCTACATTTTCCCACCAATTTTGTTAGCAATTCCCTATTCAATTGCCATTGCTAAAGTTGGGTTAACAAATAGTTTATTTGGCTTGATGATGGTTTATCTATCTTTTAGTGTTCCATATGCAGTTTGGCTCTTAGTTGGATTTTTCCAAACAGTTCCAATTGGAATTGAAGAAGCGGCTAGAATTGATGGTGCAAATAAATTTGTTACGTTTTATAAAGTTGTGCTACCGATTGTAGCACCAGGTATTGTAGCAACAGCTATTTATACATTTATCAATGCTTGGAATGAATTCCTGTATGCCTTGATTTTGATTAACAATACAGGAAAGATGACAGTAGCAGTAGCCCTTCGTTCACTTAATGGTTCAGAAATACTAGACTGGGGAGATATGATGGCAGCGTCTGTTATTGTAGTTCTTCCATCAATTATTTTCTTCTCTATCATCCAAAATAAGATTGCAAGTGGATTATCAGAAGGATCTGTGAAGTAGACGAAAGAAGGAAAAAAATGAATAAAAGAGGTCTTTATTCAAAACTAGGAATTTCTGTTGTAGGCATTAGTCTTTTAATGGGAGTCCCCACTTTGATTCATGCGAATGAATTAAACTATGGTCAACTGTTCATATCTCCTATTTTTCAAGGAGGTTCATATCAACTGAACAATAAGAGTATAGATATCAGCCCTTTGTTATTAGATAAATTGTCTGGAGAGAGTCAGACAGTAGTAATGAAATTTAAAGCAGATAAACCAAACTCTCTTCAAGCTTTGTTTGGCCTATCTAATAGTAAAGCAGGCTTTAAAAATAATTACTTTTCAATTTTCATGAGAGATTCTGGTGAGATAGGTGTAGAAATAAGAGACGCCCAAAAGGGAATAAATTATTTATTTTCTAGACCAGCTTCATTATGGGGAAAGCATAAAGGACAGGCAGTTGAAAATACACTAGTATTTGTATCTGATTCTAAAGATAAAACATACACAATGTATGTTAATGGAATAGAAGTGTTCTCTGAAACAGTTAATACATTTTTGCCAATTTCAAATATAAATGGTATAGATAAGGCAACACTAGGAGCTGTTAATCGTGAAGGCAAGGAACATTACCTCGCAAAAGGAAGTATTGATGAAATCAGTCTATTTAACAAAGCAATTAGTGATCAGGAAGTTTCAAATATTCCCTTGTCAAATCCATTTCAGTTAATTTTCCAATCAGGAGATTCTACTCAAGCTAACTATTTTAGAATACCGACACTATATACATTAAGTAGTGGAAGAGTTCTATCAAGTATTGATGCACGTTATGGTGGGACTCATGATTCTAAAAGTAAGATTAATATTGCCACTTCTTATAGTGATGATAATGGGAAAACGTGGAGTGAGCCAATTTTTGCTATGAAGTTTAATGACTATGAGGAGCAGTTAGTTTACTGGCCACGAGATAATAAATTAAAGAATAGTCAAATTAGTGGAAGTGCTTCATTCATAGATTCATCCATTGTTGAAGATAAAAAATCTGGGAAAACGATATTACTAGCTGATGTTATGCCTGCGGGTATTGGAAATAATAATGCAAACAAAGCCGACTCAGGTTTTAAAGAAATAAATGGTCATTATTATTTAAAACTAAAGAAGAATGGAGATAACGATTTCCGTTATACAGTTAGAGAAAATGGTGTCGTTTATGATGAAACAACTAATAAACCTACAAATTATACTATAAATGATAAGTATGAAGTTTTGGAGGGAGGAAAGTCTTTAACAGTCGAACAATATTCGGTTGATTTTGATAGTGGCTCTTTAAGAGAAAAACATAATGGAAAACAGGTCCCTATGAATGTTTTCTACAAAGATTCGTTATTTAAAGTGACTCCTACTAATTATATAGCAATGACAACTAGTCAGAATAGAGGAGAGAGTTGGGAACAATTTAAGTTGTTGCCTCCGTTCTTAGGAGAAAAACATAATGGAACTTACTTATGTCCCGGACAAGGTTTAGCATTAAAATCAAGTAACAGATTGATTTTTGCAACATATACTAGTGGAGAACTAACCTATCTCATTTCGGATGATAGTGGTCAAACATGGAAGAAATCCTCAGCTTCAATTCCGTTTAAAAATGCAACAGCAGAAGCACAAATGGTTGAACTGAGAGATGGTGTGATTAGAACATTCTTTAGAACCACTACAGGTAAGATAGCTTATATGACTAGTAGAGATTCTGGAGAAACATGGTCGAAAGTTTCGTATATTGATGGAATTCAACAAACTTCATATGGCACACAAGTATCTGCAATTAAATACTCTCAATTAATTGATGGAAAAGAAGCAGTCATTTTGAGTACACCAAATTCTAGAAGTGGCCGTAAGGGAGGCCAATTAGTTGTCGGTTTGGTCAATAAAGAAGATGATAGTATTGATTGGAGATACCACTATGATATTGATTTGCCTTCGTATGGTTATGCCTATTCTGCGATTACAGAATTGCCAAATCATCACATAGGTGTACTGTTTGAAAAATATGATTCGTGGTCGAGAAATGAATTGCATTTAAGCAATGTAGTTCAGTATATAGATTTGGAAATTAATGATTTAACAAAATAAAGGAGAAAAACATGGTTAAATACGGTGTTGTTGGAGCAGGGTATTTTGGAGCTGAATTGGCTCGCTATATGCAAAAGAATGATGGAGCAGAGATTACTCTTCTCTATGATCCAGATAATGCAGAGGCGATTGCAGAAGAATTGGGAGCAAAAGTAGCAAGTTCCTTAGATGAGTTGGTTTCTAGCGATGAAGTAGATTGTGTTATCGTCGCAACTCCAAATAATCTTCATAAGGAACCGGTTATTAAGGCTGCACAGCATGGTAAAAATGTTTTCTGTGAAAAACCAATTGCGCTTTCTTATCAAGATTGTCGCGAGATGGTAGATGCGTGTAAAGAAAACAATGTAACCTTTATGGCAGGACATATTATGAATTTCTTTAATGGTGTTCATCATGCAAAAGAACTCATTAATCAAGGAGTTATCGGAGACGTTCTATATTGTCATACAGCTCGTAATGGTTGGGAAGAACAACAACCGTCAGTATCATGGAAAAAAATTCGTGAAAAATCAGGTGGTCACTTGTATCACCACATCCATGAATTGGATTGCGTTCAATTCCTTATGGGGGGCATGCCTGAAACTGTAACCATGACAGGTGGAAATGTGGCCCATGAAGGTGAACATTTCGGTGATGAAGATGATATGATTTTTGTCAATATGGAATTTTCTAATAAGCGTTTTGCCTTGTTAGAATGGGGTTCAGCTTATCGTTGGGGTGAACATTATGTCTTAATCCAAGGAAGCAAAGGTGCCATCCGCTTAGACTTATTCAACTGTAAAGGAACTCTTAAGCTAGATGGGCAAGAAAGCTATTTCTTGATTCACGAATCGCAAGAAGAAGATGATGATCGGACTCGTATCTATCATAGTACAGAGATGGATGGAGCAATTGCTTATGGTAAACCAGGTAAACGTACTCCATTATGGCTATCATCTGTCATTGATAAAGAAATGCGCTATCTGCATGAGATTATGGAAGGAGCTCCAGTATCAGAAGAATTTGCAAAACTTTTGACAGGTGAAGCTGCCCTAGAAGCAATTGCTACTGCAGATGCTTGTACCCAGTCTATGTTTGAAGATCGCAAAGTAAAATTGTCAGAAATTGTAAAATAAATTTTGGTATTCTCCTATTTATAGGTCGACTTGCTCCTCTGAAAGTACTTTTAGAGGAGCTGTTTGACTTTGCTAGTTTTTGAAACTGAAATCTATTATACTACAAACTATTGAAAGCGTTTTAATTTTAAGGTATAATAATCTCATAGAAATAAAGAAAAGGAGGAAAGAGGATGCCACAGATTAGCAAAGAAGCCTTGATTGAGCAAATCAAAGATGGAATCATCGTTTCTTGTCAGGCTCTTCCTCATGAACCGCTTTATACAGAAGCGGGAGGGGTGATTCCCTTGCTGGTCAAAGCGGCTGAGCAAGGTGGAGCAGTCGGTATCCGAGCAAACAGTGTTCGCGATATCAAGGAAATTAAGGAAGTCACTAAACTTCCAATCATTGGGATTATCAAACGTGATTATCCACCTCAGGAACCCTTCATCACGGCTACTATGAAAGAAGTTGATGAATTGGCAGAACTGGACATCGAGGTGATTGCTCTGGATTGTACCAAGCGTGAACGCTACGATGGTTTGGAAATTCAAGAGTTCATTCGTCAGGTTAAGGAGAAATATCCTAATCAGCTTTTGATGGCTGATACTAGTATCTTCGAAGAAGGGCTAGCAGCTGTAGAAGCAGGAATTGACTTTGTCGGAACAACCTTATCAGGCTACACATCCTACAGTCCAAAAGTAGACGGTCCAGATTTTGAATTGATTAAGAAACTCTGTGATGCCGGTGTAGATGTCATTGCAGAAGGAAAAATTCATACACCAGAACAAGCCAAACAAATCCTTGAATATGGAGTGCGAGGCATCGTTGTTGGTGGCGCCATTACTAGACCAAAAGAGATTACAGAACGCTTCGTTGCTAGTCTTAAATAAGATGTGAGGGGGAGTTTTATGTTTAAAGTTTTACAAAAAGTTGGAAAAGCTTTTATGTTACCTATAGCTATACTTCCTGCAGCAGGTCTACTTTTGGGGATTGGTGGTGCACTTTCAAACCCAACCACGATAGCAACTTATCCAATACTAGACAATAGTATTTTTCAATCAATATTCCAAGTAATGAGCTCTGCAGGAGAGGTTGTATTCAGTAATTTGTCACTACTTCTCTGTGTGGGATTATGTATTGGCTTAGCGAAACGAGATAAAGGAACCGCTGCGTTAGCAGGAGTAACTGGTTACTTAGTTATGACTGCAACGATCAAAGCTTTGGTAAAACTTTTTATGGCAGAAGGATCTGCAATTGATACTGGAGTTATTGGAGCATTAGTTGTCGGAATAGTTGCCGTATATTTGCACAACCGATATAACAATATTCAATTACCTTCCGCTTTAGGATTCTTTGGAGGTTCACGCTTCGTTCCTATTGTTACATCGTTCTCTTCTATCTTGATTGGCTTTGTCTTCTTTGTTATTTGGCCACCTTTCCAACAACTTCTTGTTTCTACAGGTGGATATATTTCTCAGGCGGGTCCAATTGGAACTTTTCTATATGGATTTTTAATGAGACTTTCTGGAGCAGTAGGCTTACATCATATAATTTACCCTATGTTTTGGTATACTGAACTTGGTGGTGTTGAAACTATTGCAGGACAAACAGTGGTTGGAGCTCAAAAAATATTTTTTGCTCAATTAGCCGATCCGGCCCATTCTGGATTATTTACAGAAGGAACAAGGTTTTTTGCAGGTCGTTTCTCAACAATGATGTTCGGTTTACCGGCTGCCTGTTTAGCGATGTACCATAGTGTTCCTAAAAATCGTCGTAAAAAATACGCGGGTTTGTTTTTTGGAGTTGCTTTAACATCTTTTATTACCGGTATTACAGAACCAATTGAATTTATGTTTCTATTCGTCAGTCCGGTTCTATATGTTGTTCACGCATTCCTTGATGGTGTTAGCTTCTTTATTGCAGACGTCTTAAATATTTCAATAGGAAACACATTTTCAGGAGGTGTAATCGATTTCACTTTATTTGGAATTTTGCAGGGGAACGCTAAGACGAATTGGGTTCTTCAGATTCCAATTGGACTTATTTGGAGTGTTTTGTATTATATTATTTTTAGATGGTTCATTACTCAATTCAACGTTCTAACGCCAGGACGAGGAGAAGAAGTAGATTCTAAAGAAATTTCTGAATCCGCAGATTCAACTTCAAATACTGCAGATTATTTAAAACAGGATAGCCTACAAATTATCAGAGCGTTGGGTGGATCAAATAATATAGAAGATGTAGATGCTTGTGTGACACGTTTACGTGTAGCTGTAAAAGAAGTTAATCAAGTTGATAAAGCACTTTTAAAACAAATTGGTGCAGTTGATGTCTTAGAAGTGAAGGGTGGCATTCAAGCAATCTATGGAGCAAAAGCAATCTTATATAAAAATAGTATTAATGAAATTTTAGGTGTAGATGATTAAGTACTTACTGACTTAATAAAAAACAGAGGAGAGTGATGGATGAGTAGGATGAAATGAAATCGCATACAAGAAATAAAGAACTCATTATCCAAGTTGGATACGCTTATTACATAGGAGAATACAAATGAAATTTAGAAAATTAGCTTGTACAGTACTTGCGGGTGCTGCGGTTCTTGGTCTTGCTGCTTGTGGCAATTCTGGCGGAAGTAAAGATGCTGCCAAATCAGGTGGTGACGGTGCCAAAACAGAAATCACTTGGTGGGCATTCCCAGTATTTACCCAAGAAAAAACTGGTGACGGTGTTGGAACTTATGAAAAATCAATCATCGAAGCGTTTGAAAAAGCAAACCCAGATATAAAAGTGAAATTGGAAACCATCGACTTCAAGTCAGGTCCTGAAAAAATCACAACAGCCATCGAAGCAGGAACAGCTCCAGACGTACTCTTTGATGCACCAGGACGTATCATCCAATACGGTAAAAATGGTAAATTGGCTGAGTTGAACGACCTCTTCACAGATGAATTTGTTAAAGATGTCAACAATGAAAACATCGTACAAGCAAGTAAAGCTGGAGACAAGGCTTATATGTATCCGATTAGTTCTGCCCCATTCTACATGGCAATGAACAAGAAAATGTTAGAAGATGCTGGAGTAGCAAACCTTGTAAAAGAAGGTTGGACAACTGATGATTTTGAAAAAGTATTGAAAGCACTTAAAGACAAGGGTTACACACCAGGTTCATTGTTCAGTTCTGGTCAAGGGGGAGACCAAGGAACACGTGCCTTTATCTCTAACCTTTATAGCGGTTCTGTAACAGATGAAAAAGTTAGCAAATATACAACTGATGATCCTAAATTCGTCAAAGGTCTTGAAAAAGCAACTAGCTGGATTAAAGACGGTTTGTTGAACAATGGTTCACAATTTGACGGTGGGGCAGATATCCAAAACTTTGCCAACGGTCAAACATCTTACACAATCCTTTGGGCACCAGCTCAAAATGGTATCCAAGCTAAACTTTTAGAAGCAAGTAAGGTAGAAGTGGTAGAAGTACCATTCCCATCAGACGAAGGTAAGCCAGCTCTTGAATATCTTGTAAACGGGTTTGCAGTATTCAACAATAAAGACGACAAGAAAGTCGCTGCATCTAAGAAATTCATCCAGTTTATCGCAGATGACAAGGAGTGGGGACCTAAAGACGTAGTTCGTACAGGTGCTTTCCCAGTCCGTACTTCATTTGGAAAACTTTATGAAGACAAACGCATGGAAACAATCAGTGGCTGGACTCAATACTACTCACCATACTACAACACTATTGATGGATTTGCTGAAATGAGAACACTTTGGTTCCCAATGTTGCAATCTGTATCAAATGGTGACGAAAAACCAGCGGATGCTTTGAAAGCCTTCACTGAAAAAGCAAACGAAACAATCAAAAAAGCTATGAAACAATAGTCCTTAGTTATTCTATGAAAAAGTAATTTTTTAAAGAACCTAAGAGTGTATACCCCCTTTTCCCTCTACACAGATAGTGTAAGAAAAGGGGGCTTTTGTTTGAAATGGTAGGAACTGTCACGAAATTAAAATGAAGTTCTTACATAAGCGAACCATAAAAAATTTCATTTTGATTTTAAAACAGTTCAAGAAAGTCAAAAAATTATTCTATTTGAAAGAGAGGTGCCGACTGTGAAAGTCAATAAAATCCGTATGCGGGAAACAGTGATTTCCTACGCTTTCCTAGCACCAGTGTTATTCTTCTTTGTCATCTTTGTCTTGGCTCCGATGGTGATGGGCTTCATTACAAGTTTCTTTAACTACTCCATGACTAAATTTGAGTTTGTGGGCTTGGACAACTACATTCGCATGTTTAAAGATCCTGTCTTTACAAAATCTCTGATTAACACAGTTATTTTGGTTATTGGATCTGTACCAGTTGTTGTTCTATTCTCACTCTTTGTAGCATCTCAGACCTATCATCAAAATGTCATTGCCAGATCCTTCTACCGTTTCGTCTTCTTCCTTCCTGTTGTAACGGGTAGTGTTGCCGTGACAGTTGTTTGGAAATGGATTTATGACCCACTATCAGGGATTCTAAACTTTGTCCTTAAGTCCAGCCACATCATCAGCCAAAACATTTCTTGGTTGGGAGATAAAAACTGGGCATTGATGGCGATTATGATTATTCTCTTGACCACTTCAGTTGGTCAGCCCATCATCCTTTATATCGCTGCCATGGGGAATATTGACAATTCACTGGTTGAAGCGGCGCGTGTTGATGGTGCAACTGAGTTTCAAGTTTTTTGGAAGATTAAATGGCCAAGCCTTCTTCCAACAACTCTTTATATTGCAATCATCACAACAATTAACTCATTCCAGTGTTTCGCCTTGATTCAGCTTTTGACATCTGGTGGTCCAAACTACTCAACAAGTACCTTGATGTACTACCTTTACGAAAAAGCCTTCCAATTGACAGAATACGGCTATGCCAATACTATCGGTGTCTTCTTGGCAGTGATGATTGCCATTGTCAGCTTTGCTCAATTCAAGATCCTCGGAAACGACGTAGAATACTAAAGAAAGGAGACAGTTATGCAACCTACACAAAAGAAACCCTTAACAGCTTTCACTGTTATTTCAACAATCATTTTGCTCTTGTTGACTGTGCTGTTCATCTTTCCATTCTACTGGATTTTGACAGGGGCATTCAAATCACAACCTGATACAATTGTTATTCCTCCTCAGTGGTTCCCTAAAATGCCAACCATGGAAAACTTCCAACAACTCATGGTGCAGAACCCTGCCTTGCAATGGATGTGGAACTCAGTATTTATCTCATTGGTAACCATGTTCTTAGTTTGTGCAACCTCATCTCTAGCAGGTTATGTATTGGCTAAAAAACGTTTCTATGGTCAACGCATTCTATTTGCTATCTTTATCGCTGCTATGGCGCTTCCAAAACAAGTTGTCCTTGTACCATTGGTACGTATCGTCAACTTCATGGGAATCCACGATACTCTCTGGGCAGTTATCTTGCCTTTGATTGGATGGCCATTCGGTGTCTTCCTCATGAAACAGTTCAGTGAAAATATCCCTACAGAGTTGCTTGAATCAGCTAAAATCGACGGTTGTGGTGAGATTCGTACCTTCTGGAGTGTAGCCTTCCCGATTGTGAAACCAGGGTTTGCAGCCCTTGCAATCTTTACCTTCATCAATACTTGGAATGACTACTTCATGCAGTTGGTTATGTTGACTTCACGTAACAATTTGACCATCTCACTTGGGGTTGCGACCATGCAGGCTGAAATGGCAACCAACTATGGTTTGATTATGGCAGGAGCTGCCCTTGCTGCTGTTCCAATCGTCACAGTCTTCCTAGTCTTCCAAAAATCCTTCACACAGGGTATTACTATGGGAGCGGTCAAAGGATAATACTCTGCGAAAATCGAATTTAAACGACGTTAGCGTTACCTTGCCATACTTAAGTATTGCCTGCGGTTAGCTTTCTAGTTTGTTCTTCGATTTTCATTGAGTATAAGAGAATACAGAGTTATAAGTGTCTACAAAATGGAGGGTATGCAGTTACTTTATGAAGTTTTGTCAGACACTTATCAACTTAAGAATGGTTTTAGTTAACTATCAGAAACGAAGGAAAGAGTATGATTTTTGACGATTTGAAAAACATCACCTTTTACAAAGGGATTCATCCCAATTTAGACAAGGCTATCGACTATCTCTACCAACATCGTAAAGATTCATTCGAATTAGGAAAGTATGAGATTGATGGAGATAAAGTCTTTCTAGTTGTTCAGGAAAATGTCCTCAATCAAGTTGAGAATAATCAATTTGAACACCATAAGAACTATGCAGATTTGCATTTGCTGGTAGAAGGACATGAATATTCGAGCTACGGTTCACGTATCAAAGACGAGGCAGTAGCATTCGACGAAGCGAGTGACATTGGCTTTGTTCATTGTCATGAACACTACCCACTCTTGTTGGGTTATCACAATTTTGCGATTTTCTTCCCAGGTGAGCCACATCAGCCAAATGGTTATGCAGGCATGGAAGAAAAGGTTCGCAAATATCTCTTTAAAATTTTGATTGATTAAAGGAATCAGGAGGAGCAAACATGGCACAAAAAGGAGTAAGCCTTATCAAGGCAGCATTTGATACAGATAATTTTCTCATGCGTTTCAGTGAGAAGGTCTTGGATATCGTCACAGTCAATCTTCTTTTTGTCGTTTCTTGTTTGCCCATCGTGACGATTGGAGTGGCGAAAATCAGCCTCTATGAAACCATGTTTGAGATTAAGAGAAGCAGACGGGTACCAGTCTTTAGAACCTATCTGAGAGCTTTCAAGCAAAATCTGAAACTGGGTTTCCAGTTAGGTTTGCTAGAGTTGGGCATTGTGTCATTAAGCCTTCTAGATCTCTATCTCTTCTGGGGACAGACCGCTTTGCCTTTCCAGCTTGTGAAAGCTATTTGTTTGGGGATTCTCATCTTCCTCACTCTCGTGATGTTGGCTAGTTATCCCATCGCTGCACGCTATGATTTGTCTTGGAAAGAAGTGCTGCAAAAAGGGCTTATCTTGGCAAGTTTTAACTTTCCTTGGTTCTTCCTCATGTTAGCCATTCTCTTTCTCATAGTGATGGTTCTTTATCTATCCGCCTTCACTCTCCTTTTGGGTGGGTCAGCTTTTATCCTCTTTGGTTTTGGTTTGCTGGTCTTTCTCCAAGCAGGATTGATGGAGAAAATCTTCGCCAAATACCAGTAGGATGGCTTGTTTCTGAAACTACTTTCAATCGTTACAGTTTCTAAAATACAAGTAGAAACTAAAATCTAAGTGTATACAAGATATTGAAAGCGATTTTCACAAGGTGTATACTAAATTTGTAAAAAATAGAACTGCTCTCAGCAGAAAAAAAGAAATCTTAGGAGAAAATCTATGTCAGATTTGAAAAAATACGAAGGTGTCATTCCAGCCTTCTACGCATGTTATGATGATCAAGGAGAAGTCAGTCCAGAGCGTACGCGTGCCTTGGTTCAATACTTCATTGATAAGGGTGTTCAAGGTCTCTATGTCAATGGTTCTTCTGGTGAATGTATCTACCAAAGTGTGGCAGACCGCAAGTTGATTTTGGAAGAAGTCATGGCAGTTGCCAAAGGAAAATTGACTATCATCGCCCATGTTGCCTGCAACAATACCAAAGATAGTATGGAGCTTGCTCGCCACGCGGAAAGCTTGGATGTAGATGCCATTGCAACAATTCCACCGATTTACTTCCGCTTGCCAGAATACTCAGTTGCCAAATACTGGAATGATATCAGTGCTGCAGCTCCAAACACAGACTACGTGATTTACAATATTCCTCAATTGGCAGGTGTTGCTTTGACTCCAAGTCTCTACACTGAAATGTTGAAGAATCCTCGTGTTATCGGTGTTAAGAACTCTTCTATGCCAGTTCAAGATATCCAAACCTTTGTCAGCCTTGGTGGAGAAGACCATATCGTCTTTAATGGTCCAGATGAACAATTCCTAGGTGGTCGCCTCATGGGTGCCAAAGCTGGTATTGGTGGTACTTATGGTGCTATGCCAGAACTCTTCTTGAAACTTAATGAGTTGATTGCTAAGAAAGATTTGGAAACAGCGCGTGAATTGCAATACGCTATCAACGCAATCATTGGTAAATTGACTGCTGCACATGGAAATATGTACGGTGTCATCAAAGAAGTCTTGAAGATCAATGAAGGACTTAACATTGGATCAGTTCGTTCACCATTGACACCAGTGACTGAAGAAGATCGACCAGTTGTAGAAGCAGCAGCGCAATTGATTCGTGAAACCAAGGAGCGCTTCCTCTAATCCATAAGGAGGTATTTATGACACACTACGTTGCAATTGATATCGGTGGAACCAACATCAAATATGGCTTGATTGACCAAGAAGACCAACTTGTTGAATCCCATGAAATGCCAACTGAGGCGCAAAAGGGTGGACCTCATATCTTACAAAAGACAAAAGATATCGTAGCCAGCTATTTAGAAAAAGGCCCAGTAGCAGGTGTTGCCATTTCTTCAGCGGGAATGGTCGATCCTGATAAGGGTGAGATTTTCTACGCTGGTCCTCAGATTCCCAACTATGCAGGAACCCAGTTCAAGAAGGAAATTGAGACGAGTTTTGCTATTCCTTGTGAGATTGAAAATGATGTCAACTGTGCAGGTCTTGCTGAGGCAGTATCTGGTTCAGGCAAGGGAGCGAGTGTCACACTTTGCTTGACCATTGGAACCGGTATCGGTGGTTGCTTGATTATGGATGGGAAAGTCTTCCATGGATTTAGCAATTCGGCCTGCGAAGTTGGTTACATGCACATGCAGGATGGAGCTTTTCAGGATCTTGCTTCTACGACAGCCTTGGTTGAGTATGTAGCAACAGCTCACGGTGATCCAGTTGATCAGTGGAATGGCCGACGCATTTTCAAGGAAGCCACTGAAGGAAATAAAATCTGTATGGCAGGTATTGACCGCATGGTAGATTACCTTGGGAAAGGTCTGGCAAATATTTGCTACGTTGCCAATCCAGAAGTAGTCATTCTCGGTGGCGGTATCATGGGACAAGAGGCTATCCTCAAACCAAAGATCCGCACAGCCTTGAAGGCGGCCTTGGTACCAAGTCTAGCTGAAAAAACACGATTAGAATTTGCCCATCACCAAAATACAGCAGGGATGTTGGGAGCCTATTATCATTTCAAAACAAAACAATCCTAGTTTGGAACTATAGAATTAAGAAAAACACTGAATCACTACTTGAGTGAAAACTGTTTTACTTAATTCTTTTTTTGATGATAGAAAAACTGTCCAGTATATGAAAACTAGCGGAAAGACAAAGAGAATTACAAAAAAAGTAGGATAGGAGCAGATTTCCTACCATCGAAAAATATATGAGAGGAGATTCCCTTTAAGATAGCCTTAGAAAACGGTGCAAGCTCTCTACTTTGTTTCTAAATACTAAAACCTAAACCAAGAAGAAAAAAGTGATATAATGAGATGGATGAGAAATTGATAAATTAGAAGTTGTAGAGGTGAGAAAAATGTAATGGCAACCTATTCACCTGAAGTCGAAATCATATAAAATTACGAGGAGATTGTAAGATGAGTAATTATATAAAATTAAATGAAGATAGATGGAATAATGTAAAAAACGACTATACTGAGCCATTGACACATGAAGAATTAGAAGAAGCTAGAAAGCATCCAATTTCTGTCGCCTTAACTGTGGGGAAAAAAGTTCCGACAGAATGGTTTGAAAAAGCCAAGGGAAAAAAGATATTAGGTTTAGCTTGTGGTGGTGGCCAGCAGGGTCCGGTTTTTGCTGCAAAAGGTTATGATGTCACCATCATGGATTTTTCTAAATCGCAATTAGAAAGAGATGAGATGGTTGCTAAAAGAGAAGGTTTAAAAATCAATACCGTTCAAGGCGATATGACAAAACCATTTCCATTTGAAAATGAAACTTTTGATATTATTTTTAATCCAGTTTCAAATGTATATATAGAAGATTTAGAAAACATGTATAAAGAAGCCTCTCGCGTATTGAAAAAGGGTGGTTTGTTAATGGTCGGATTTATGAATCCTTGGATATACATGTACGATGCTGACATTGTATGGGATAAACCCGATGAGGAGTTACTTTTAAAGTTTTCAATCCCTTTTAATTCAAAAGAGCTTGAAGAGGAAGGCAAAATCACCATCAATCCAGAATATGGATATGAATTTAGCCATACCTTAGAAACACAGATTAGAGGACAACTAAAAAATGGTCTCGCTATGATCGATTTTTATGAATCGTGTGACAGAAGACATCGATTATCACCTTATGGAAATGACTATATAGCTACACTTTGCATTAAACTATGATATTATAGAACGTACTTCTGAAGAATAGCTCGTTTTATTTTACGATTAGAATTTGCCCATCACCAAAATACCGCAGTGATGTTGGGTGCCTATTATCATTTCAAAACAAAACAATCCTAGTTTGGTTGAACCAAACTAGGATTTTCTAACACGTTTTTGTCTACGATAGCCATTGAGTTTTTTATTTTCCCAATAGCTGTTAAAGATTTTTTCTTTGCTCTCGCGATTGATTTCTAAAAAGTAGGCATAAATCAAATCTATTAAAATGAGCATAGGGAGTTGAGCGGAAATACGCTGGATGTAAGAAGATTGACTATGACTTGCGACAAGGACTGTTTCGGTATAGGCCTGACTGTTTTTGTTTGGAGCGCTGGTAAAGAGAATGGTCTTGGCCCCCATTTCCTCGGCATCCAACAAACTATCGAGGACGGATTGGGTAGTGCCTGATAGGGAAAAACCAAGTACCAGACAGTTTTCATCCATGATACTAGTCGTCCAAGCAAAGCCATCCTGATCGGTCAAAGCTTCACAGACAACACCTAATCGCATAAAGCGCAGTTTCATCTCACGGGCAATCAGACCAGAACTTCCTGTCCCAAAGAAGTAAACTCGTTCAGCGTCATCGATTAATTGGGCGACGCGTTCCAGTTGTTCTTCGTCAATCAAATCCTGTGTTTGTTCTCGCATGATAGTGTAGCTTCGCAAAACACGTTTGGTCAAAGGACTGTGTTTGTGCGAATGAGTGTCCGGTTTACTAGCCTGATGCTGGTATTGAAAGACGAACTCTCGGTAACCTGTAAAACCACACTTTTTGGCAAAGCGGGTCAAGGCTGCTTGGGAGATGTGTAATTTCTGGGTGACTTGCTGAGAAGAAAGATCATCTTGGATCGTTTCAGGTTGTAAAAAATAGCGAGCGATTTCTTGCTCGAGCTCGGTTAATTCTTCAAAATGGAGATCGATTATAGTTGCGATATCTGGCTTGTTCATGAGGCTCCTTTTTATGAGTCAAAGTCTTAAAGGTTAACGCTTTCCTAACTATTACTATCATTATATCATAGAAGTTAGGATAACCAAATAAAAAGGCATTTTCAGTTGAAAGTCAAAAAATGCTTCGACTTTTCCAAGAGTTTCTCCGTAAAATATGGTACAATGAAAAGTACTGAGCTTCACCTGTTTGCTCTATTATTTTATATGTAAATAAAGGTGAAAATTGGAAATTTTTCTAGAAAAGAGTCTTAGTTGTATGAGAAAATTCAATAGTCATTCGATTCCTATTCGGCTTAATTTACTGTTTGCCATTGTTATCCTGTTGTTTATGGCCATTATTGGTCGATTGTTATATATGCAGGTGCTCAATAAAGATTTCTATGAAACAAAATTGGCTTCAGCCAGCCAGACAAGGGTAACAACCAGTTCAGCTCGTGGGCAAATCTATGATGCAGCAGGGAAACCCTTGGTAGAAAACACTGTCAAGCAAGTTGTTTCTTTCACCCGAAACAATAAAATGACAGCAGCTGAATTGAAGGAGACAGCCAAGAAACTCCTCACATATGTGAATGTAACCTCCCCTAATTTGACAGACCGTCAGATTGCAGACTACTACTTGGCGGACCAGGACGTTTACAAAAAAACAGTCGAATCCTTGCCAAGTGATAAACGCCTGGATTCAGATGGGAACCGCTTATCTGAAGCGACTCTCTACAATAATGCGGTTGAAAGTATTGATGCGAGTCAACTCAATTATACAGATGACCAGAAAAAGGAAATCTATCTCTTTAGTCAGCTCAATGCCGTTGAAAATTTTGCGACGGGTACCATTTCTACGGATGCCTTAGATGATACCCAAGTTGCTCTCGTTGCATCAGCGTCCAAGGAATTACCAGGTATCAGTATTTCAACCTCATGGGATAGAAAAGTCCTAGACACTTCTTTGTCTTCAATTGTAGGTAGTGTATCAAGTGAAAAATCAGGTCTTCCAGCAGAGGAAGTCGATGCCTATCTTAAAAAGGGCTATTCTCTAAATGACCGTGTTGGAACCTCCTATTTGGAAAAGCAATATGAAGAGACCTTACAAGGAAAACGCTCGGTAAAAGAAATCCATCTGGATAAATATGGCAATATGGAAAGCGTGGACACAATTGAGGAAGGTAGTAAGGGAAACAATATCAAACTGACCATTGATTTGGCCTTCCAAGATAGCGTGGATGCTTTGCTGAAAAGTTATTTCAATTCCGAGCTAGGAAATGGTGGAGCCAAGTATTCTGAGGGTGTGTATGCAGTCGCCCTTAACCCCAAAACAGGTGCTGTTTTGTCTATGTCAGGACTCAAACATGACCTGAAAACGGGAGAGTTGACTCCTGATTCCTTGGGAACGGTAACCAATGTCTTTATCCCAGGTTCGGTTGTTAAGGCCGCTACCATCAGCTCAGGTTGGGAAAATGGTGTTTTATCAGGAAACCAAACCTTAACAGATCAGCCTATTGTTTTCCAAGGTTCAGCTCCAATTTATTCTTGGTATAAATTGGCATATGGATCTTTTCCTATTACAGCTGTGGAAGCCTTGGAGTATTCATCCAATGCTTACATGGTTCAAACCGCTCTTGGAATCATGGGCCAGACCTATCAACCAAATATGTTTGTTGGAACCAGCAATTTGGAAACAGCTATGGGAAAACTTCGTGCGACCTTTGGCGAATATGGCTTGGGGGCTGCGACCGGAATTGACCTACCAGATGAATCTACTGGACTTGTTCCCAAAGAGTATAGCTTTGCTAATTACATCACCAATGCCTTTGGGCAGTTTGATAACTATACGCCCATGCAGTTAGCTCAGTATGTGGCGACTATTGCTAACAATGGTGTTCGTCTAGCTCCACATATTGTCGAGGGAATATACGACAACAATGATAAGGGTGGCCTTGGGGAATTAATCCAAGCAATAGATACCAAGGAAATCAACAAGGTCAATATTTCTGAATCAGATATGGCAATCTTGCACCAAGGATTTTACCAAGTATCGCATGGAACTAGACCCCTTACGACAGGACGGGCGTTTTCAGATGGCGCCACTGTTTCTATCAGTGGTAAGACCGGTACAGGTGAAAGCTATGTAGCTGGTAGTCAAGATGCTAATAATACCAATGCTGTGGCCTATGCTCCAACAGAAAATCCTCAAATTGCAGTTGCAGTAGTCTTTCCTCATAATACCAATTTAACTAAAAATGTTGGGCCAGCAATTGCTCGCGATATTATCAATCTATACAACCAACACCATCCAATGAACTAGAAAGGAAGCCATGCTTTACCCAACACCTATAGCTAAGCTGATTGACAGTTATTCTAAACTTCCGGGTATCGGGATTAAGACAGCAACCCGGCTGGCCTTTTATACTATTGGAATGCCGGATGATGACGTCAACGAATTTGCTAAAAATCTCCTTTCTGCTAAGAGAGAGCTGACCTATTGTTCTATTTGTGGTCGTTTGACTGATGACGATCCTTGCTCTATCTGTACCGATCCAAGTCGTGATCAGACAACGATTTTAGTTCTCGAGGATAGTCGAGATGTGGCGGCTATGGAGAACATTCAAGAATACCATGGACTCTATCATGTCTTACATGGCCTTATTTCTCCCATGAATGGCATTAGTCCAGACGATATCAATCTCAAGAGTCTCATGACTCGTCTGATGGATAGTGAAGTTTCAGAAGTAATCGTAGCAACCAATGCCACAGCAGATGGGGAAGCGACTTCCATGTATCTTTCCCGCTTACTCAAGCCAGCTGGGATCAAGGTTACGCGCCTGGCACGAGGCCTCGCTGTGGGAGCAGATATCGAGTATGCAGATGAAGTCACACTCTTACGGGCCATTGAAAATCGGACAGAGTTGTAAGTGTGGACAAATTTACGAACTCCATTCATTTATAAAAAATCAAAGAGGCTGAAAATCGTTCCTATCGGCCTCTTTTTGTGTAGTGTGATGGGTAGTATCAGGTTCAAGTTTTAAAAAACCAAGCAAATATGATATACTAAAGAGCGAGTATTCTAGTAGAATTAGGACAAGTAATATGAAACAAACGATTATTCTTTTATACGGTGGACGTAGTGCAGAGCGTGAAGTCTCTGTTCTTTCAGCTGAAAGTGTCATGCGTGCGGTCAACTACGACCGTTTCACAGTCAAGACTTTCTTCATCAGCCAGTCGGGTGATTTTATTAAAACGCAAGAATTTAGCCATACTCCAGGTCAAGAGGAGCGTCTTATAACCAATGAAACCATTGATTGGGATAAGAAAGTTGCACCAAGTGCCATCTACGAAGAAGGTGCAGTGGTCTTTCCAGTCCTTCATGGTCCGATGGGAGAAGATGGCTCTGTTCAAGGATTCTTGGAAGTTTTGAAAATGCCTTATGTCGGCTGTAATATCTTGTCATCCAGTCTTGCCATGGATAAAATCACGACCAAACGTGTTTTGGAATCTGCTGGTATTGCCCAAGTTCCTTATGTGGCTATCGTTGAAGGTGATGATGTGACTGCTAAAATCGCTGAAGTTGAAGAAAAATTGACTTATCCAGTCTTCACAAAGCCGTCCAACATGGGTTCTAGTGTCGGTATTTCCAAATCTGAAAATCAAGAAGAACTCCGTCAAGCTTTGAAACTTGCCTTCCAATATGACAGCCGTGTCTTGGTTGAGCAAGGAGTGAATGCCCGTGAAATCGAGGTTGGACTCTTGGGGAATTACGATGTCAAGAGCACCCTTCCAGGAGAAGTAGTCAAGGATGTTGCCTTTTATGACTACGATGCCAAATATATCGATAACAAGATTACCATGGACATCCCAGCCAAGATTAGTGATGATGTGGTAGCTATCATGCGTCATAATGCAGAAACAGCCTTCCGTGCAATTGGCGGCCTCGGTCTATCTCGTTGTGATTTCTTCTATACCGATAAGGGCGAGATTTTCCTAAATGAGCTCAATACCATGCCAGGTTTTACCCAGTGGTCTATGTATCCACTGCTTTGGGACAATATGGGGATCAGCTACCCAGAACTAATCGAGCACTTGGTTGACCTTGCTAAGCAAAGTTTTGACAAGCGCGAGGCGCATTTGCTATAAAAATGAAAGAGAGGGTAGAAGCCGGAACTATCACTGCATGGTGACTAGAGTTCTTGGACTTCAACCCTTTTTAAAGGAGTAGAAATGAAATTAACAATCCATGAAGTTGCCCAAGCTGTTGGAGCTAAAAATGATGTTAGTCTTTTTGCGGACGTTCAGTTAGAAAAAGCTGAGTTTGACAGTCGTTTGATTGGGACAGGTGATTTGTTTGTGCCACTTAAAGGAGCGCGTGACGGTCATGACTTTATCGAAACAGCTTTTGAAAATGGTGCAGTAGTAACCTTGTCTGAGAAAGAGGTTGCAAATCATCCCTACATTCTAGTAGACGACGTTTTGACTGCCTTTCAAACCCTCGCCGCCTACTATCTTGAAAAAACGGCTGTTGATGTCTTTGCCGTCACGGGTTCAAATGGTAAGACAACGACCAAGGATATGTTGGCACATTTACTGTCAACAACCTACAAGACCTACAAAACTCAGGGCAATTACAATAACGAAATTGGTCTTCCTTACACAGTTCTTCATATGCCAGATGATACTGAAAAGTTGGTCTTGGAAATGGGACAGGATCACCTAGGTGATATCCATCTCTTGTCTGAATTGGCTCATCCTAAGACAGCCATTGTGACCTTGGTTGGAGAGGCTCATTTGGCCTTTTTCAAAGACCGTTCGGAGATTGCTAAAGGGAAGATGCAAATTGCTGATGGTATGGCACCAGATTCTTTGCTTTTGGCACCAGCTGACCCGATCGTAGAGGACTACTTGCCTACAGATAAAAAAGTGGTCCGTTTTGGGCAAGGAGCAGAGCTGGAAATCACAGACTTGGTTGAGCACAAGGATAGTCTAACTTTTAAGGCGAATTTTTTGGAACAAGCCCTCGATTTGCCAGTGACAGGTAAGTACAATGCCACCAATGCTATGATTGCTGCTTATGTGGCTCTACAAGAAGGAGTTTCAGAAGAGCAAATTCGTCAGGCCTTCCAAAATCTGGAATTGACCCGCAATCGTACTGAGTGGAAGAAAGCAGCCAATGGAGCAGATATTCTGTCTGACGTATACAATGCCAATCCAACTGCTATGAAGTTGATTTTGGAGACGTTTTCTGCTATCTCAGCCAACGAAGGAGGCAAGAAAATCGCTGTCTTGGCAGACATGAAGGAACTCGGCGACCAGTCTGTCCAACTCCATAATCAGATGATTTTGAGCCTATCGCCAGATGTGCTGGATACCGTTATTTTCTATGGAGAAGACATTGCCGAATTAAGCCAACTTGCTAGTCAAATGTTCCCAATCGGTCACGTTTTCTACTTCAAGAAAACAGCTGACGAGGACCAATTTGAAGACCTAGTCAAGCAGGTTAAGGAAAGCCTTGGAGCCAATGACCAAATTTTGCTCAAAGGCTCTAACTCCATGAATCTAGCCAAGTTGGTAGAAAGTTTAGAAAATGAATGCAAATGATTTTGCCAAGTATCTGCAAAGAATGCTAGCCATTACGGATACTGGATTAACCTTTACAAAAGATCCTTTCGACCGTGAGCGCTACGAGGACTTGCGAAGCCTGTTATCTGAAATGTTGAATCAGGTATCAGACCTCGATGCAGAAGAAGTGGCAGAAGTCTTGAAACCAACGTCCGCTTATGCAACTCCTCTGATGGACGTCCGTGCTTGGATTGTTGAGGATGAAAAAGTCTGTTTAGTTAGAGGAAAAGGGGAGGATAGTTGGGCTTTGCCAGGTGGCGGAAAGAGTGTCAGGGAAAATCTGATATAGTTTTGCATTACAAGAATATCCTTTTAAGGTTATTCTTTTTTAATTTCGTCCCAAAACAATTGATTTTGTCCCAAAAATATAGTATTATTTGTATAAGGAGGAATGAATCATGAAAAAATCAGATGTTCTTGATTTAATAAAGTATCATTATGAGGGCCGAGAGACAGAATTTAGAAATCAATCCATAGCAATTGCTCGGAACTTCAATAAACATGGTGATACACAATTAGCACAATATATTATGGGGTTAATGTCTCAAAGTGATAGATTCATGCCACAAATAGAAAATTCTAGTGAGTATTTGACTCCTGCTAAACTAGATATTGGTCCTCTCCCATTGCCTCTTTCAATTATGAATGATTTAAAAGGAATAATAAACGCTGTCAATCATCATATTGGAATAAATAAATTTTTATTTGTGGGATCTCCAGGTACTGGAAAAACTGAAAGTGTAAAGCAGGTGGCTAGACTTATTGGCAAGGAATTACTTGTAGTAGATTTCAGTCACTTAGTAGATAGTAAGCTAGGGCAAACAGTCAAAAACTTAGCAACTCTTTTTAATGAAATCAATAATCTTCCTTTCAAGCAAAATTATATCATCCTTTTTGATGAAATTGATTCCATAGTGTTGGATAGGGTTAATCAGAATGATTTAAGAGAAATGGGACGAGTGACTTCTGCCTTTTTAAAGGAGTTGGATAGGCTGTCACCAGAAATTGTATTAATTGCAACAACAAATCTTTTTGAAAATCTTGATAAAGCAGTTACGAGAAGATTCGATGCCATAATTGACTTTGACCGTTATACTGATGAAGATAAAGTAGAAGTAGCTACTATTATTTTAAATGAGTTATTAAAGCAATTTAAGAATGTAGCTAGAGATCTAAAATTATTTAAAAAAATTATCAATAGTGCCAATGTAATTCCGAATCCTGGTGATTTGAGAAACTCGATAAGAACGTCATTGGCATTTAGTGATTCATCAGATCCGCATGATTATCAAAAACGTCTGCTAAGAAGTTTGCATAATGGTAGAAATTTATCTATTTCTAAATTATCGAAGCTAGGTTTTACTGTTAGAGAAATTGAGATTTTGACAGGTGTTTCTAAGAGTAGTGTATCACGAGAGTTAAGCGAGGATTAAAATGAATACATTATTGACATTACGAGGTAAAAGTTTTACACCAAAGTCAGCAAAGGGGAGAGGACCGATAACGATTCCCGCAGATTCTATTGTTACGCTAAACCATTTAAATGAACTTTATACATCCCTTGAACTAGTAAAAGAATATTGGTCTAATAACACAATCATTGATGGAGTACTTGTTAGTGTATATTATAATCGTGTTCTAGCAAAGAGCAATCGTATTGATGGTTTTTTTAATGTGGGTGGCGGAAATGCAATTCCAAATGAAACGATTGTGGGTGCAAAATTTAGTAATGATAGGAGTAGGCATATTATTACACACTACATTTCAAAGGAAGTGTTAGATAAGACAATTGAGCATACTAAAAAAGTTATAACAATATTCAAAGATTTTTTTGCTAGTGCTCCCATGACGAGTACGGTGTTCTCCGACTCTTCAAAATTTAATCAAATTGATTATTCTAAGTATGGTCTGTCGAAATCAAAATTCAAACAATACTTAAGAGACGCTTGCTTTGTCAAAGAATTTGGTGTTGAACAGGCAGATATGTCTACTGTACGCAATTCTATTGTAACAATCTACGATGTAAAAACTAATCTCTTAACATTACTTAAACAACTTGATATTGATGCTTCAGAATCTAACATCATGGACCAGACCACTGTTTTACTTGACGAAAAAAATATTGAGTTACTACTGATAAAAGCACCTTATCTAGTATCAATGATAGTAGAAGATTTTTCTACCCTGTCACCAGAGAATTTTTATAATGATGGGAACACTTTTTATAATAATCTCCCTTTTCCAACTAATGAACCTATTATTGGTGTCATCGATACGTTGTTTGATGATAGAGTTTATTTCAATGAGTGGGTAGAGTATCGTGATTTGATTTCACCAGACATTAGCAAAGGAAGTCAAGACTATAAGCACGGTACAGCAGTTTCCTCGTTAATAGTAGATGGAGCTAGTTTGAATCCAAAACTAGATGACGGATGTGGAAGATTTAGAGTCAGACATTTTGGGATATCTTTACAGAGTGGTTTCAACTCCTTCACAATTATCAAACAGATTAGAGAGATTGTGTCTCAAAATCCTGATATTAAGGTTTGGAACCTTTCGCTTGGATCAAATGATGAAATTAGGGAAAACTTTATTTCTGTAGAGGGTTCGTTGCTAGATGAGATTCAATTTGATAACGATGTTATTTTCATTATTGCAGGGACTAATGGAATAGGCCCTGATGGAAAACGAAAAAAGATTGGAGCACCAGCAGATTCACTCAATTCAATTATTGTAAATTCTGTTGATTTTAGCAATCAAGTCGTTTCTTATTCACGCGAAGGAGTTGTCCTGTCTTTCTTTATCAAACCTGATGTTTCATACTATGGTGGGGGAAACGGAGACTTCATAAATGTTTGTGAACCACTAGGGCTGGCTCGAGTAGCTGGGACCAGTTTTGCAGCTCCATTTATTGCTAGAAAAATGGCTTACCTCATTCATATTATGGGATTAAGTCGTGAAGAAGCAAAGGCTTTATTAATTGATTCAGCGATACCATGGAATGATAAAAAAACATTCGCAGACATTTCTTTACTTGGATATGGGATTGTGCCAATCAAAATAGAAGATATTTTGTCTACACCTGATGATGAAATTAAATTTATAGTCTCAGACGTTTCTAGAGCATATGAAACTTATAATTATGATTTCCCAGTTCCAATTTCTAAAGAACACTATCCTTATGTAGCAAAGGCAACTATGTGCTATTTCCCAAAGTGTTCTAGAAATCAAGGAGTTGACTATACTAATACGGAAATGCAACTTAGTTTGGGAGTTTTAGATAAGAAAGGCATCAAAACAATTAATAACGACAATCAATATTCTGAAAATGCACCAGGATATGTGAGAGAAAAGTCGGCACGAAATATTTTTAGGAAATGGGACAATGTCAAGCATTTAGGAGAAAAATTCTCTTCTCGTAAAAAAGCTAAGCCGATTCGGAATCCTTCTAATCCTCAATGGGGAATGAGTGTAAAAACAATTGAACGGTTAAAAATTGGAGATGGTTATGGTATTCGTTTTGGAGTAGTTGTTACTCTAAAGGAGTTGAATGGTGTCAATAGAATCGAAGATTTTATTCAACAAGCCGAATTACGAGGTTGGCTTGTTAATAGATTACAAGTTGAATCACAAGTTGAGTTGTATAATAGCTTAAATGAAGAAATTGAATTTGAATAATAAAATATTTCAGGAGATAAAATATGCAAAAACTAGTGATAATAGAAGATTATAATAGGTTAGATATCAATCAGATAAAAGAGATTACTTTGAGATATGGAATCGTACTTGTTGTCTGTATATTAGCAATAATTATTGTTGGATTCTTGGTTGATAATTATAAGAAAGACTCCTATATTGTAAAAAAATATAATTACAGGACACTAGATCAGGAAATCGGTGGAGGAGAAGAATACTACTATAGATATTGGATATGGCAACGAAATAAAAAGAAATACCTTATATCTGTTCTTAGAGATGACTTAGGAATTAAAAGAGTATACAGTAGAAAAGCCTTACAGAAAAAATGGAATAAGAAAACTTTAATTCCATTTTTAAGAGAAGTTTATGGTAACGCTAAGTAAATAAAATATGGCACATACTTGACACAAGAGGGTTTTGGTGAAGTCGGATATTCTCCAACCGAAAATATTCTTAAAGAAATTGAAGAAGAAACCGGTTTTACAGCAAAAACTGAAAGGTTACTTGCCGTTTTTGATACCAATCGTTTCCAACTACAGAGCAAACAATATGCAAAGTTTGTCTTTGAATGTAAGCTTCTTGATGGACAATTTCAAGAAAATCAAGAAATTGCTGAGCTTCAATTTTTTGCCATTGACCAATTGCCAGTCTTATCTGAAAAACGCATCACCAAGGACCAAATGGAGATTCTCTGGCAAGTTTATAAAGGACAAAGAGACCAATATGTCGATTAGTTTATACTAGAGAAGTCAACAAATCAAAAAAGGGTATCTGCAAGGTGCATTTCTGCAATACAAATGATATAATAGGTTGCGAATTTAAGACGCAAATATTCTATGCATGGCATAGAATCAAGTTTTTTCAAAAAATTAAAAAGGCCGAGTAGTGAATTTTTTACTGCCTCTGGCTAGATGAACGAGGAATAGAATATGAATTTGTGGGATAAATTATTTACCACACAGATATCAGAACCGCCCCAGTTTGAACTCCACTGGTACATTGGTTTGTTATGTTTACTGGCTCTTGCTTTCTATGCTTCTTATCGTTTTCGCGATAAAGTGGCTTACCAGCGTTTTATTCAGATCCTTCAGTCTGTTCAACTGATTGTTCTGTATAGCTGGTATTGGGGCAATCTCATGCCTCTGTCAGAAAGTTTGCCCTTCTATCATTGCCGTATCGCCATGTTTGTGATGCTCTTGATTCCAGGGACATCCAAGTACAAACAGTACTTTGCTCTTTTAGGAACTTTTGGAGCAACAGCAGCACTGGCTTACCCACTCTTTGATCCCTACCCATTTCCACACGTAACCATTTTGTCCTTCATTATCGGACATGTTGCCCTTTTAGGAAATGCGCTCCTATACTTGTTTAGAAACTATGAGGCTTCCCTTCTTGATTTGAAGAATGTGGCGGTGATTACCTTTGCCTTAAATGGCTTGATATGGGTTGTCAACTTAGTTGTAGGTGGGGATTATGGCTTTTTAAACAAACCACCACTTGTTGGAAGTTTCGGCCAGCCCTTAAATTATCTCATTGTTTCGACTGTTATAGTGATAGCAATTCGCTTAACAGGGAAATTAGTAGAAAATTTTTTACAACAAAAATCGGAAGAATTTATTCAAGAGAAGATCTAAAATGATCTTCTCTTTTTTGGATTTTTAAGAAACAAAAAGGAAATTGTGAACGTTAACTTCAAATAATCTCTTAGAAGAAGAATTTTTCTAGAATTTTCTCAAAAAACATGCAGGAATTTTATCAAAAACTAAGCACGATTGGATTTTTTGTGTTATAATATTCTTTGAATAGCTATGCCCAAACATAGTTATTAAATAGAAGTGAGAAACTTGGAAGACAGAGAGGATGCGATGTAATGACTAGAGATGGTTTTTTTACAGGCTTAGATATCGGAACTAGCTCGATTAAAGTGCTAGTAGCTGAGCATAGAGATGGCGAAGTAAATGTAATTGGTGTTAGCAATGCCAAAAGTAAAGGTGTAAAAGACGGAATTATTGTTGATATTGAAGCAGCTGCTTCAGCAATCAAATCTGCAATCACACAGGCAGAAGAGAAAGCGGGTATTTCTATTAAGTCTGTTAACGTTGGCCTTCCAGCAAACCTCTTGCAGGTTGAACCAACACAAGGAATGATTCCTGTAACTTCAGATACCAAAGAAATCACAGATCAAGATGTTGAAAATGTTGTCAAATCAGCTTTGACAAAGAGCATGACTCCTGACCGTGAAGTGATTACCTTTATTCCAGAAGAATTCATCGTGGATGGTTTCCAAGGAATTCGTGACCCTCGTGGTATGATGGGTGTCCGCTTGGAAATGCGTGGTCTGCTTTACACAGGTCCTCGTACGATTCTACACAATCTTCGCAAGACAGTTGAGCGTGTAGGCATTCATGTTGATAATGTGATTATTTCACCATTGGCAATCGTGAACTCCGTTCTCAATGAAGGCGAACGCGAATTTGGTGCGACTGTCATCGATATGGGTGGAGGTCAAACTACTGTAGCGACTATCCGTAATCAGGAATTGCAATTCACCAACATCTACCAAGAAGGTGGAGATTACGTTACTAAAGACATTTCTAAAGTCTTGAAAACTTCTCAAAAAATTGCAGAAAGTTTGAAACTGAACTATGGTGAAGCCTACGTTCCACTTGCAAGTAACGAAACTTTCCAAGTTGAAGTAATTGGTGAAGTAGAACCTGTTGAAGTAACAGAAAGCTACTTGGCAGAAATTATCTCAGCACGCATCAAACATATCTTTGACCAAATCAAACAAGAGTTGGAAAGAAGACACTTGTTAGATTTGCCTGGAGGTATCGTCCTTATCGGTGGAAATGCAATTTTGCCAGGAATTGTTGAATTAGCCCAAGAAGTATTTGGTGTTCGCGTGAAACTTTATGTACCAAATCAAGTTGGAATTCGCAACCCTGCATTTGCGCACGTGATTAGCTTGTCTGAGTTTGCTGGTAAATTGACTGAAGTCAATCTTCTTGCTCAAAAAGCAGTTAAAGGAGATGAATTCCTTCGTCAAAAACCAATCAACTTTGGCATTCCAAATCAACGTTTGAATCCTGTAGCGCAACCAAGTCCAGCACAAACAGCTCCAGCTGAAACCGTGCAGGAAGCTCCAGTTGCTCCCAAGGAAGAATTCCAAGCAAGTTCTCAAAGTAAACCGAAGCTAACAGAACGTTTCCGTGGTTTGATCGGAAGCATGTTTGATGAATAAAAGAGGATAAGAAATTATGACATTTTCATTTGATACAGCAGCAGCTCAAGGCGCAGTTATTAAGGTAATTGGTGTCGGTGGTGGTGGTGGTAACGCCATCAACCGCATGGTTGACGAAGGTGTTGCTGGTGTAGAATTTATCGCAGCCAACACTGATGTACAAGCCCTTAGCAGTACGAAAGCAGAAACAGTTATCCAACTTGGTCCTAAATTGACTCGTGGTTTGGGTGCTGGAGGTCGTCCAGAAGTTGGACGTAAAGCTGCAGAAGAAAGTGAAGAAGCTTTGACGGAAGCTATCACTGGAGCAGACATGGTCTTTATCACTGCAGGTATGGGTGGTGGATCTGGTACAGGTGCAGCCCCTGTTATTGCACGTATCGCTAAAGATCTTGGTGCTCTTACAGTTGGTGTTGTGACACGTCCTTTCGGATTTGAAGGAAGCAAACGTGGCCAGTACGCTGTAGAAGGAATCAACGAACTTCGCGAGCATGTTGATACTTTATTGATTATCTCTAATAACAACTTGCTTGAAATTGTTGATAAGAAAACGCCACTTCTTGAAGCTCTTAGCGAAGCAGATAATGTCCTTCGCCAAGGTGTTCAAGGGATTACTGACTTGATCACGAACCCAGGATTGATTAACCTTGACTTTGCTGACGTGAAAACTGTAATGGCCAACAAAGGGAATGCCCTTATGGGGATCGGTATCGGTAGTGGTGAAGAACGCGTTGTTGAAGCGGCTCGTAAAGCTATTTACTCTCCACTTCTTGAAACAACTATTGATGGTGCAGAGGATGTCATCGTCAACGTTACTGGTGGTCTTGACTTGACTTTGATTGAAGCAGAAGAAGCTTCAGAAATTGTCAACCAAGCAGCTGGTCAAGGTGTAAACATCTGGCTTGGAACATCAATTGACGAAAGCATGAAGGATGAAATCCGTGTTACTGTTGTAGCGACAGGTGTTCGTCAAGAGCGCGTGGAAAAAGTAGTTGGAGCTCGTAACAACCAACCAGTTGGACGTCCATCAACTAAAGCGCCACAAGCACACACATTTGACCGTCAATTCGACTTGGAAGAGACAGCAGAATTGCCTAAATCAAGCCCACGTCGTTTTGAAACAAACCAAGCCTCTGCTTTTGGAGACTGGGATTTGCGTCGTGAGTCTATTGTTCGCCAAACAGATCCAGTTGTTTCACCAGTAGAACGCTTCGAAACACCAGTTTCACAAGATGAAGATGAATTGGATACACCTCCATTCTTCAAAAATCGTTAATCAATGAATTTGAAAAAAAATACTGAATTAGTTTTTCAGCAAATAGCTGATGCTAGTCAAGAAGCCAACCGTGCTCTAGATGCTGTTTCAGTTATTGCAGTGACAAAATATGTAGACATACAAACAGCGGAAGCCTTGCTTCCGCTTGGTGTCCGTCATATAGGTGAAAATCGAGTTGATAAATTCTTAGAAAAATATCAGGCCTTGAAAGATTATCCAGTCACTTGGCATTTAATAGGAACACTACAAAGACGGAAAGTAAAAGAAGTAATCCCATATGTGGATTACTTTCATGCTTTAGACTCCCTAAAATTGGCTCAGGAAATTCAAAAGAGAAGAGACCAGGTTATCAAGTGTTTCTTGCAGGTCAATATTTCTGGGGAAGAAAGCAAGCATGGGTTTTCAAAAGAAGAATTGCTAGAACTTTTGCCAGAATTGGCTAAGTTAGATCAGATTGAGTATGTTGGTTTAATGACCATGGCTCCTTTTGAGGCAGGTAGTGAGGAATTGAAAGAAATTTTCAAAGAAACACAAGCTCTGCAGGCAGAAATTAGAGAAAAACAAATCCCTAATATGCCGATGACAGAACTCAGCATGGGAATGAGTCGTGATTTCAAAGAAGCCATTCAGTTCGGCTCAACCTTTGTTCGAATCGGTACAGCATTTTTTAAATAGGAGAGAGCTATGTCTTTAAAAGATAAATTCGATAAATTTATAGATTATTTCACAGAAGATGGAGAGGAAACAACTAACTACCAGCCTCAACAAGAGGAAACAGTTCGTCCGGCCGTCTCAACTTCTAAGGAATTACCAGCACCTGCTCAGTCAGGACCAGCAAAAGATGCAAACATTACTCGCTTACATGCTCGTCAACAAGAATTGGCAATGCAAAGCCATCGTTCAGATGAGAAAGTGACAATTGACGTTCGCTATCCAAGAAAATATGAAGATGCAACTGAAATTGTAGATTTGTTGGCTGGAAATGAAAGTATTTTGATTGATTTCCAATACATGACAGAAGTACAAGCCCGTCGTTGCCTTGATTACTTGGATGGAGCCCGTCATGTCTTGGCTGGAAATATGAAAAAAGTTGCGAGTACGATGTATCTATTGACTCCTGTCAACGTTATCGTGAATATTGAAGATATCAAACTTCCAGATGAATCACAAAGCGCTGAGTTTGGTTTTGATATTAAACGAAATAGAGCAAGATAATGATTTTCTTAATTCGTTTAATCCAAAATGCGGTCAGCATTTATTCCATCATTCTCGTTGCATTTGCTCTTCTTTCATGGTTTCCAAATGCCTATGAAAGCCAGCTAGGTCGCCTAGTTATCAGACTTGCTCGTCCAGTTATTGAGCCCCTTCGTAAGCTCAATCTACAATTTGCTGGTCTTGATTTTACGGTTTGGGCAGCGCTGATTCTGATTCAGTTTGTTGGAAATATCTTAACACGACTAGTCCTATTACTATGACAGTAAATCGAGCCATTTATCAGCATTTTTCTCAAGATGATATTCCCTTTATTGATAAGGGATTAGAGTGGATCAAGCGGGTAGAAGATACCTATGCACCAGTGCTTACTCCATTTATCAATCCCCATCAGGAACAGATCTTGAGGGTGCTAGCTGGGACATATGGACTGGGTTGCCAAAGTAGTGGTGATTTTCTTCCGACAGAGTCGGTTCGAGTTCTTCTCTATCCCGATTACTTTGAACCGGAGATATCAGACTTTGAAATGGCCTTGTTGGAAATTTGCTATCCGAGTAAGTTTGAACAACTGAGTCATGGAAAAATATTGGGAACAATCATCAACCAGCTAGGAATTGACCGTAAATTATTTGGTGATATCTTGGTAGATGAAAAGAGAGCACAGATTTTTGTCAATCGTGATTTCATTCCTCTTTTTCAGGATGGAATAAGAAAGATTGGCAGACTTCCTGTATCGCTGGAGGAATGTCCTTTTACCGATAGGATTTTGTCTAAAATTGATTATAGAGTACGAGAAATTTTAGTTTCGAGTTTTCGATTGGATGCCCTCTTATCAAGTGCCTTGAAATTATCTAGAAATCAAACTAGTCAACTGATTGAGAAAAAATCTGTCCAGGTAAACTATCATGTTGTTGAAAAATCTGATTACCAGGTTGCAGTTGGAGATTTGATCAGTGTGAGAAAGTTTGGTCGTTTGAAAGTTGTCAAAGACAATGGTCAGACCAAAAAGGATAAGAAAAAACTAACAGTCCGGCTACTTTTAAGCAAGTGAGAAAAAATATGTCGATTACACCACAAGAAATAAGTGATAAAGCTTTCTCAAGAACATTCAGAGGCTACAATCAGGAAGAAGTTGACCTCTTTCTAGATAAGATTTACTTTGAATTAGAGGAGATGATTCGATACAAAGATGAAACTGAACTCTATATCAAAAAACTAGAAGAACGTCTTTCCTATTATACGAATGATATTCCTAAGAGAACAGTAACAAGTGAGCAAGAACCAGAAGCAATTAATGATTCTATTTTTTATTAAGTAAGTGAGGAAAAGTATGCCAATTACATCGTTAGAAATTAAAGATAAAACCTTTGGTACAAGATTTAGAGGTTTTGATCCAGAAGAAGTAGATGAATTTCTGGATATCGTTGTTCGTGACTACGAAGACTTGGTTCGTAGCAATCATGATAAAGAGACACACATCAAGAGTTTGGAAGAACGTTTGTCTTACTTTGATGAGATGAAGGATTCCTTGAGTCAGTCAGTTTTGATTGCTCAAGATACAGCGGAGCGTGTTAAACAAGCTGCTCAAGAACGTTCAAACAATATTATTCAACAAGCTGAACAAGATGCTCAGCGTTTGCTTGAAGAAGCGAAATACAAGGCAAATGAAATTCTCCGTCAGGCTACAGATAATGCGAAGAGAGTGGCTGTTGAGACAGAAGAGTTGAAGAATAAGAGCCGTGTATTCCATCAACGCCTCAAATCTACGATTGAAAGTCAATTAGCTATTGTCGAGTCATCTGATTGGGAAGACATTCTTCGCCCAACAGCTACTTACCTTCAGACAAGTGATGAAGCCTTTAAAGAAGTGGTGGGTGAAGTTCTTGGTGAAACTGTATCTTTACAACCAGAGGAAGAACCAATTGATATGACTCGTCAATTCACTCCAGAAGAGGTAGCAGAGTTACAAGCTCGTATCGAGGCTGGCAACAAAGAATTAGCTGAGTTTGAAGCTCAACAAAATCAACAGACAGAAGAAAGTGACCAGCATGAAGAGTCAGTTGAAGTAGAAGCTACTGCAACAACTGAGGACGATGCAAACAAAGAATCTGTTCTTATCCTATAAAAAAATGTGAGAACAAGATCCAACCAACTATATTTTCAGCGAGCGGGAGATGGTGAGAGTCCTGCAATCCCTAGTGGTTAGATTATCCTCTCAAGCAATCCAGTCCGAAAACAGTAAGACTAGACGTCCCCCCACGTTACGGGAAAAGAGGAAAAGAGACCCTGTCTTTTTTCGAACAAAGGTGGTACCACGATTTTCGTCCTTTTTGCGAATCGTGGTTTTTATTTTGTCATTTTAAATTAAAGGAGTAACAATGAAACTTAAAGAAACCCTCAATCTAGGGAAAACAGACTTTCCTATGCGTGCTGGTCTTCCAACCAAAGAACCAGTTTGGCAAAAAGAATGGGAAGAAGCAAAACTTTACCAACGTCGTCAAGAATTGAACCAAGGAAAACCACATTTCACCTTGCATGATGGACCTCCGTATGCAAACGGAAATATCCACGTTGGACATGCCATGAACAAGATTTCCAAAGATATTATTGTTCGTTCTAAGTCTATGTCTGGATTTTACGCTCCTTACATCCCAGGTTGGGATACTCATGGTCTGCCAATCGAGCAAGTCTTGGCAAAACAGGGTGTTAAACGCAAAGAAATGGACTTGGTTGAGTACTTGAAACTTTGCCGTGAGTACGCTCTTTCTCAAGTTGATAAACAACGTGAAGACTTTAAACGATTGGGTGTTTCTGGCGACTGGGAAAATCCTTATGTGACTTTGACTCCGGACTATGAAGCGGCTCAGATCCGTGTCTTCGGAGAAATGGCTAAGAAAGGCTATATCTACCGTGGTGCCAAGCCAGTTTACTGGTCTTGGTCATCTGAATCAGCTCTTGCTGAAGCGGAAATTGAGTACCATGATTTGCTTTCGACTTCCCTTTACTATGCGAACCGCGTCAAAGACGGAAAAGGTGTGCTCGATACAGATACTTACATCGTTGTATGGACAACTACTCCATTTACCATCACAGCTTCTCGTGGTTTGACAGTTGGAGCAGATATTGATTATGTATTGGTACAACCAGCTGGTGAGACTCGTAAGTTTGTAGTTGCTTCAGAATTATTGAATAGTCTTTCTGAGAAATTTGGTTGGGCTGATGTTCAGGTCTTGGCAACCTACCGTGGTCAAGAATTGAACCACATTGTAACAGTCCACCCATGGGATACGGCTGTAGATGAGTTGGTAATCCTGGGTGACCACGTTACGACTGACTCTGGTACAGGTATTGTCCATACAGCCCCTGGTTTTGGTGAGGACGACTACAATGTCGGTGTTGCCAACGGCCTTGAAGTTGCTGTAACAGTTAACGAACGCGGTATTATGATGGAAAATGCTGGTCCTGAATTTGCGGGTCAGTTCTATGACAAGGTTGTGCCGACTGTTATCGAAAAACTGGGCGATTTGCTCCTTGCTCAAGAAGAAATCTCTCACTCATACCCATTTGACTGGCGTACGAAAAAACCAATCATCTGGCGTGCTGTTCCACAATGGTTTGCCTCTGTATCTAAATTCCGCCAAGAAATATTGGACGAAATTGAAAAAGTGAAGTTCCACTCAGAATGGGGTAAAGTGCGTCTTTACAACATGATTCGTGACCGTGGTGACTGGGTAATCTCTCGTCAACGTGCTTGGGGAGTTCCCCTTCCTATCTTCTATGCTGAAGACGGAACGCCAATCATGACAGCTGAAACGATTGAACATGTAGCTCAACTCTTTGAGGAACACGGTTCTATCATCTGGTGGGAACGTGATGCTAAGGACCTCTTGCCAGAAGGATTTACTCATCCAGGTTCACCAAATGGCGAGTTCAAAAAAGAAACAGACATCATGGACGTATGGTTTGACTCAGGTTCATCATGGAATGGAGTAGTGGTCAACCGTCCAGAACTCAAATACCCAGCAGATCTTTACCTTGAAGGTTCTGACCAGTACCGTGGTTGGTTTAACTCATCACTTATCACATCTGTTGCCAACCATGGCGTTGCTCCATATAAACAAATCTTGTCACAAGGTTTTGCCCTTGATGGTAAAGGTGAGAAGATGTCTAAATCTCTTGGAAATACCATTGCTCCAAGCGATGTTGAAAAACAATTTGGTGCGGAAATTTTGCGTCTCTGGGTAACAAGTGTGGACTCAAGCAACGACGTGCGTATCTCTATGGATATCTTGAGCCAAGTCTCTGAAACTTACCGTAAGATCCGTAACACTCTTCGCTTCTTGATTGCTAACACATCTGACTTTAACCCAGCTCAAGACGCAGTGGCTTACGATGAGCTTCGTTCCGTTGATAAGTACATGACCATCCGCTTTAACCAGCTTGTCAAGACTATTCGTGATGCTTATGCCAACTTTGAATTCTTGACAATTTACAAGGCCTTGGTGAACTTTATCAACGTTGATTTGTCAGCCTTCTACCTTGATTTTGCTAAAGACGTTGTCTACATCGAAGGTGCCAAATCACTCGAACGCCGTCAAATGCAGACTGTCTTCTATGACATTCTTGTGAAAATCACCAAACTCTTGACACCAATCCTTCCGCACACAGCAGAGGAAATCTGGTCATATCTTGAGTTTGAAGCTGAAGAATTTGTGCAATTGTCTGAATTACCAGAAGCTGAAACTTTTGCCAACCAAGAAGAAATCTTGGATACATGGTCAGCCTTCATGGATTTCCGCGGACAAGCTCAAAAAGCCTTGGAAGAAGCTCGTAATGCCAAAGTTATCGGGAAATCACTTGAAGCACACTTGACAGTTTATCCAAACGAAGTTGTGAAAACTCTTCTTGGAGCAGTGGATAGCAATGTGGCTCAACTTTTGATCGTGTCAGAATTAACCATCGCAGAAGGACCAGCTCCAGAAGGCGCAGTTAGCTTTGAGGATGTTGCCTTTACAGTTGAACGCGCTGCAGGTGAAGTTTGTGACCGTTGCCGTCGTATCGACCCAACTACTGCAGAACGCAGCTACCACGCAGTCATCTGTGACCACTGTGCAAGCATTGTAGAAGAAAACTTTGCAGATGCAGTTGCAGAAGGATTTGAAGCGAAATAATCAGATTAGAAATATGTCTTCTCATAGTTTAAGATGAGATGAAAAGGAAAAAGAGAGGAAGTCATTTCTCTCTTTTTTGATGGTAAAAGCTTAGGACAAAGATGTAGAAATTCAACATTTTTAGGGAAAGTTTTAAGTTGATTTTTGAGATTTTTTTAAAAAGAGAGATCGTTTTTTGGTACTTTTCAAAAGCTTGTGTTGCTTCTAAAAATCGCGACAAATAATTTGAATAATCAAGTGAAATCGGGTAGAATAGAAAGGATTGAATAATATATTGAAGAGGAAATTTTGAGAATGAAACATCAGTTTTATGGAGAAAAACGACAGCGCTTTTCTTTCCGCAAGTTGTCCGTTGGGCTCGTTTCGGCGACTATTGGAAGCTTCTTTTTGAGTGGGCAAATAACTGGGGACTTGACTTCTGTGAAGGCAGCAGAAATTCAAAGTCAGCAGTCTGCTCAGGTCAAATACCACTACGTAGTGGAGTCTGAATTGACGGAGGCAGAGAAGAGTGCCTTGATCAGGGAGATTCCAAAGCATGTTGAGGATGCTTCAGAGACTTATTACTTAGTTTATCGTCCGACTACTCAAGCGGATTCGTCTAGAGTATTACCTAAAACAGGTCATTCCGGTCTTTGGGAATCAACTTTTACAGCGATGGGTCTTGCATTACTAGTGCTTGTAGTTGTTAAAGGAAGAAATGGGAAGAGGTATTTATCTTCTATCTTGTTGGTAACTGGAATGGGATCCATACTGCTATCTCCAACAGTCTTAGCAGTGACGAATATCGAGCTCGCTGCATATAATCAAAGTCTTAACTTGGGTCTTGGAGATGCACTGCCAGCGCCATTGAAAATTGACGGTTACGACTATATCGGTTATCTAAAGAATGAAGAACAAAATGATAGTCATTTAGCTCATTCTGCTCTGAAGGAAAATCTGACACTTGATTTAGAGAAAGAGAAGGGAAGTGAACTTAAGCCGAGTGAAACAAATCCTGATATGAAAGAGATTGTTTCGGATAAGGGTGATGCTTTAACTGAGGGAGAAAGAGAAGCTATAGCTGCTAAGGAAAGAGAGTCTGCTCGTCTAAGCACCGTTTATGACTTGCCAGAACTAAAAATTAGTGAGCAGGAGTCAGTTCAAGAACTTCCTTATCAGACAAAATACCAATATACCGATGAATTGGCTCAAGGGCAATCAAAAGTCATACAATCAGGTGTTCGAGGTCAACGTACAGTGGTGACTCGTCATTATCATGAGAATCAAGAAATCGTAAAAAGCGAAATGATTTCTGATCAAGTGACGCTTGAACCTGTTTCTGAAATTATTTTAGTTGGAACAGCTCCAACTAACTCGATACCAAAAGAAACTCCAGTTCACGAAGTTCCAGAATTGACAGAATATGGCACAACTCCAGAAACAGCGCCAGTTCACGAAGTTCCAGAATTGACAGAATATGGCACCAGTCCAGAAACAACGCCAGTTCACGAAGTTTCAGAATTGAAAGAATATGGTACAAATCCTGATACAGCCCCAGTTCATGAAGTTCCAGAATTGACGGAATATGGGACAACTCCAGAAACAGCACCAGTTCATGAAGTTCCAGAATTGGCAGAGTATGGCACTAGTCCCGAGACAACTCCAGTTCAAGAGATTCCAGAATTGACGGAATATGGCACAACTCCTGATACAGCTGCTATTCATGAGAATTCTGAGTTGGAATTGACTACAAATGATGAGGTTAGAATAGAAAAGATTGATTTTTCTATTGACGAGCAATATACAGATGAAATTCCAGAAGGAAGTCGTCAAATCGCGACTCCGGGTGTTGAGGGTGAGCGCACGATTAAGACTCGTGTATACAGTTCCAACGGGCAAGAGGTTGACCGCCAAGAGTTGTCTAACGAGGAAACTTTGGCGCCCGTAACACAGATCGTCAAAGTCGGAACTGCTAAGCCAACTATGGTACCGAGCGAAGCACCGAAAGCAGACGCTCTGCCAGAGTATCCGCTAACTTACACCGACGAAATTCGCGTTGAGAAAATAGCCTTCAACATCGAGGAGCAATATACGGATGAGCTTGTTCAAGATGCTCGTCAAATCGTAACTCCGGGAGTCCAAGGTGAACGAACTATCAAGACTCGCGTCTACAGTTCTAATGGCCAGGAAATTGACCGTCAAGAACTTTCGAATGAAGAAACCTTGGCTCCTGTAACACAAATCGTCAAAGTCGGTACGGCTAAATCAAACATGGTACCGAACGATCCACCGCAAGCAGACGCACTGCCAGAGTATCCGTTGACTTATACTGACGAAACTCGTGTTGAGAAAATAGCCTTCAACATCGAGGAGCAATATACCGATGAGCTTGTTCAAGATGCCCGTCAAATCGCAACTCCGGGAGTTCAAGGCGAACGTACCATTAAGACTCGTGTTTACAGCTCTAACGGTCAAGTTGTTGACCGCCAAGAGTTGTCCAACGAGGAAACCCTAGCTCCCGTAACGCAAGTGGTCAAGGTCGGTACGGCTAAACCAAACATGGTACCGAACGATCCACCGCAAGCAGACGCTCTGCCAGAGTATCCACTGACATATACCGACGAAATTCGCGTTGAGAAAATAGCCTTCAACATCGAGGAGCAACATACGGACGAATTAGTTCGTGATGCTCGTCAAATCGCGACTCCAGGTGTCCAAGGTGAGCGGACCATCAAGACTCGAGTCTACAGTTCTAATGGCCAAGTGGTCGACCGTCAAGAATTGTCTAACGAGGAAACACTAGCTCCTGTAACGCAAATTGTCAAGGTCGGTACGGCTAAGCCAACTATGGTACCGAATGAAGCACCGAAAGCAGATGCTTTGCCAGATTATCCCCTAACTTATACCGACGAAACGCGCGTAGAGAAAATAGCCTTTAATATCGAGGAGCAATATACGGATGAGCTTGTTCAAGATGCCCGTCACATCATAACTCCGGGTGTTGAGGGTGAGCGTACCATTAAGACTCGTGTCTACAGTTCTAACAGTCAGGAAATCGACCGCCAAGAACTTTCGAATGAAGAAACCTTGGCTCCCGTAACACAGATCGTCAAAGTCGGCACAGCTAAACCAACCATGGTACCGAGCGAAGCACCGAAAGCAGACGCTTTGCCGGAATATCCACTGACTTATACCGATGAAACGCGCGTTGAAAAAATCAACTTTAGCATTCGTGAAGAAGAAACGGATGAATTGGTTCGTGATGCCCGCCAAATCACAACTCCAGGAGTTCAAGGCGAACGGACTATCAAGACTCGTGTCTACAGTTCCAATGGTCAAGTTGTTGATCGTCAAGAGTTGTCTAATGAAGAAACCTTGGCTCCAGTAACGCAAATTGTCAAAGTCGGCACAGCTAAACCAAGCATGGTACCGAATGAAGCACCGAAAGCAGAGGCTTTACCAGAGTATCCGCTAACTTATACCGACGAAACGCGCGTGGAGAAAATAGCCTTCAACATCGAGGAGCAACATACGGACGAATTGGTTCAAGATGCTCGTCAAATCACAACTCCGGGAGTCCAAGGCGAACGAACTATCAAGACTCGCATTTACAGTTCTAATGGCCAAATTGTCGACCGCCAAGAGTTGTCTAACGAGGAAACTCTAGCGCCAGTAACACAAATCGTCAAAGTCGGAACTGCTAAACCAACCATGGTACCGAATGAAGCTCCGAAAGCAGATGCTTTAGAGGAGTTCGATTTAATTTCACTGCATAATCTCTTGGCAGAAGCGAATCAGATTAAAGCTCAGGCCCGTTATTTCAACGATAGTCAGAGTCATCAAGATAACTATGATGCTGCTTTGACGGCTGGTCAAGCGATTCTGAGCCAATCCCAAGCTAGCCAGGCAGAAGTCAACCAACTGGTGGAACAAATCAATCAAGCCAAGGCTCAATTAAGTGGACTTGAAGTTGTTAAAACGGCTCTTCAGACTGAGTACGATTTAAATCCAACGGTTAAAACCTCGGTTAAATATAAGAATGCGGATTCAGAAAAGCAGACAGCTTATACTGATGAATTGACCAAGGCAGACAAAGTTTTGAACAATCAGACTGCTACACAAGTACAGGTCAACCAAGTTCTTGCTAGCCTGACAGAAGCCAAAGAAGCTCTAAATGGAGTGCCTAAAGTCAAGCCGACTGTTTCCATTCTAAGTCTGACTGAGAATGCTGATGATAAGTCGGTGACAGTCCAATATAGATTGGAAGACCAGACCCAGTCCTTCCGTTCAGCGACTGCAGAATTGTACCAGGGAGATCAGCTGATTCGCACTCTTCCAATTACCAACTTTGCTGGCAGCTTGAAAATTGGTGACCTAGACTACTATACAGGCTATACTTTGAAAACCAAGTTGACTTATGAACTGGATAATGGCAGCTTTACTGAGTTTGAAACAGACAGTCGTAACTTTGAGCTAGAATACAAGAAGATTGCCTTCCGTGATATTGATTCCGTTGAGTTTTATCATAAAGAAAACGACCAATACAAGCGTTTTGTATCGATGATCTCCATTCCTACGGATCTGTCTACCTACTTCGTTAAGATCAAATCAAGCGAATCCAAGGAAATTCTCCTACCAGTTCACAGCATTTCTGAAGCAGAGAAAGATGGCAAGGCCGTCTATAAGCTTAATGTAACCCTTCCTGAACTCGTCCAAGAAAGTGAGACGGGCTACAAGTCTGGGCATGACTTCTATATCAGTAAGGCAGTCCCAAGTCAGCAAAATGTCTACACTAGCTTTGCTGGATTGGTAGACGCTATGAAGCGAAATATGGCAGGAAACTATGTGTTGGGAGCTGATTTGGATGCGAGCGAGGTTAACCTAGCTCCTGCGGATTATGTCTACCTCAAAGGGAACTTCACCGGCAGTCTGACAGGTAGTCAAAATGGTAAGCAATACGCCATTTACAATCTAGCCAAGCCTTTATTTGAAAATCTCAAGAGTGGGTCTACCATTTCCAATATCGACTTTAAAGATGTGAATATCGTGGGTACCTATGACTCGGCTGCGCTGGCACGTAATGCGGAGAATGCGCGAATCACAGATGTTTCTGTTCAGGGGAGAGTATCGGTAGTAGGAAACGCTTCTAACGTAGCTGGTCTTGTAGTTAATGGAACCAATACGAAAATTACAAATAGTTCCTTTACGGGAACTATCCTATCTAACAGTCAACACATCAAATCTTATAATGTAGGTGGTTTGGTTGCAAACCTTAAAGGAGGAGAATCTCTTCTTAGCCAAAGTAAAGCAGATGTAACGATTATTAGTGGTGCACGATCAAATGAACAACGTATCGGTGGTTTGGTTGGACGTCTAGAAAACAATGCTCGAATCACCAAGTCGTATGTGACAGGAAAACTATATAATGCAACCACTAGCGGTCAAATCGGTGGAGTGGTCGGCTCGAACTACTTTAATGGTTTAGTTGATAATGTGATCAGTAATGTTAGCGGTACAAATGTTTACAGTATTTCTGGGGATCAGGGCTACAAAAACGACCGTATTACGCAAGCATATAAAGTTGCTAAAAGTGAAACCTTGAAAAACGATCAGTTTGTTACTTCTACTATTACTCAAGAAGAAATGGAAGAAAAACTGACTGCTATGGACATCACGACTAGCCTAGATGACACGAATCTAAATATGCGTTATGTCGACTATGGTGAGGTAAACAATGCTCAATTCGACCGTGGATATTCTTATGCAAATATGGAGAAACTGCTTCCTTTCTACAATAAAGAAACCATTGTTTCGTTTGCGAACAAGATTCCGAAAGAGCATAAGTTGAACAAGGAGTACCTACTGGATGTTGTTCCGATGAAGGGCGACCAGGTTATCACTGATATCCATAGCAATAAAACAGCAATCAATCGTTTGATGCTGCACTACATGGACAATACCATTGACTACCTAGAAATATCTTATCAGGGAGATTTCGTCAACCAAGGTATTGCTGAGTATAGTATCAAGGGGTTAGACCTTCTTTATACTCCAGAAGCCTTTGTATCAGATTATACTAGTATTCTAAATCAAGTCCTGCCAGAGTTAAACAAAGTCGTTCTTGATTCGCCAGCTATGCGAACAGCTCTCGGAGTAGCAGCAGATACTTCTTTAGATGAACTATACTTAGACACCGCATTTACGCAAGTGAAAAGCAAGCTATCAGGTGAGCTTCGCAAAGTGCTGGCTATGGATAAGGCTATCAATACTGAAGGTGAAGTAGTTAAGGACTATCTTGTTAAGAAGATTCTTGCTGATAAAGAAGCTTTCCTATTGGGGCTGACTTACCTTAACCGTTGGTATAATATCAACTATGACAATTTTAATGTTAAGGACTTGTCGGCTTACAAGATGGATTTCTACGGTAAAAATGACGTTTCGGTTCTTGATACAATCATAGCTTTAGGGAAATCAGGACTAGAGAATCTCAAGGCTAAGAACAACTATACAGCGTATGATAATTCGCTCTCTGAAGCAACTGGTAAACGAGGACTCTTTAACTATCTTGAAGGCTATCGTCAGCTCTTCCTACCATACAAGACCAATAATGAATGGCTCAAAACCAATACAAAGGCCTATATCGTTGAGGCTAAGTCGGATGTAGCAGAAGCGAGACAGCTTCAGGACGCAGCCGAGGGCAAGAGCAAGTATTCTGTTGGTGTTTATGACAAGATTACTGCAGATAATTGGGAACACAAGGGCATGCTCCTGCCACTCTTGACCATGACCGAGAAAGGTGTCTATGCGATCTCTAATCTGTCTACCCTCTCTATGGGAGCTTATGATCGCTATCGCCTGGATGCCAATAACAGGGTTCGCACAGACGCTGAACTAGTTGAATATGTCGAAGACCGAGTGAGGAAAACAGCTGAATACCAGCGCGACCACTATGATTTCTGGTACAAGATTCTCAGTCCGGAAAGCAAAGACAAGCTCTTCCGTTCTGTTCTGGTTTATGACGGCTTCTTCTTGACTGACAAAGCAGGACAAAGCTATTGGGCACCAGCTAATGACAAAAAATCACAGGCTATGCGGGAATTCTTTGGACCAGCCGGCAAGTGGTATCCAAGCAAAGGCTATAATGCCTATGCTACGGGAAGTGTTACCCATTTTGATAGAGCACGATTGTTAGAAGACTATGGAAACTCTGTCTACACCCATGAAATGACCCATAACTCTGACGGTGCAATTTACTTTGAAGGATATGGTCGTCGTGAGGGCTTGGGTGCGGAACTCTATGCTCGTGGACTCTTGCAATCTTCGCCAAGCCCAGATGAACCAACCATTACGCTCAATACTCTCTTCAAGGTGGACAAGGATTCTAAAACACGTATGCATACCTATAATTTCAAGGAACGTGTTCAAAATGCAGCAGACCTGCAACACTACGTCCATGGTATGTTTGACATGATTTACACCTTGGACTATCTAGAAGGTACTTCTATGCTGAAGCAGAGTGATGCTGCCAAGTTACAGTGGTTCAGGAAGATGGAGAATTACTATATTACAGATAAGTATGGTAAGGAGACTCACGCAGGTAACCAGACGCGAAGCTTCACAGCTGAGGAAATCAAGCAGCTGAAGACCTTTGACTCTTTGATTGAAAATGATGTGATCACTCGTCGGGAGAACAAGGATAGTGGGAAATATGGTCGAAATGGCTACCTCAGTCTCAGCCTCTTCTCACCGATTTACTCAGCCTTGAGCAATCCAAATGGAGCGCCAGGTGACGTCATGTTCCGTCGCACAGCCTATGAATTACTGGCAGCCAAGGGCTATCATGACGGATTTGTCCCTTATGTTTCTGGTCAGTACTCTCAGGAAGCCTTCGATGAAGGCAAGAAAACGTGGGACGGATGGTCTGGAAGAGATGTCGGTCTCGTGACAGACCAGAAAGTCTTGGAAAATGTATTTAAAGGTGAATACACCTCTTGGGCAGCCTTCAAGAAGGCCATGTACAAGGAGCGAATTGATCAGTTGACCAAGCTGAAGCCAATCACCATTGAGTACGAGCTTAAAAATCCAAACAGTACCAAGAAAGTAACCATTCGTTCTTATGCAGAGATGCAGCAGTTGATGGACGCAGCCGTGGCAGAGGATGTACGCAACATTACCAATGCTACTAGTCGTGTCGAAGCTAGCTGGGTTAACCTGCTCAAGAAGAAGATTTACAACGCTTATCTTCGTGAGACAGACGACTTCAGACAGTCTATTTTCAAGAAATAAGGAAACGATTCTGTTTGATTAAAATTTGAAAAATTCCTAGGTTTAAGGCTACCTAGGAATTTTTCTGTGGTTTCTCCATAATCTTGTTTGTGCATTCAAGACCTGATAAGATAAGGATTTTGACAGCGTAAATGAACTGAAAAAATTAGCAGTTTTTTGTGGCTATTATTTATAGCAAATAAATTGAATAATCTAGTAAATTTCGGTAGAATAGAGGGGATTCAAATCATGATAAAGGAAAGATTAGGAATGAAAAGAAGTTATTTAGGAGAAAAGCACCAGCGTTTTTCATTGAGAAAAGTTTCGGTTGGTTTAGTTTCTGCTCTGGTAGGGACTTTCTACCTTTTTAGTGGAGGAGGTTCCCTTGCTAGTGTAGCGGCTAGTGAACAGACGACATCCGTTACAAAACAGGTCCACTATAAGTACGTGACAGAGAGTGAGCTCACGGACCAAGAGAAGCAATTGGTAGTCAAAGAATTGCCACAGTTTGCTGAGGAAACAGATGATACTTACTATTTGATTTATCGTCCGACGAGACAGTTGCCTGCAACTGGTCACAGCCAACTCATTAGCTCAATTGCAGCGGGGGCAGGCATAGTGCTACTGGTCGTAGCAATTAAACTGGGCAGAGATGATCGCAAGAAACTCGCTTCATTTATGCTTTTGACCAGTCTAGGAAGTCAGCTGATTGCGCCAACTTCCTTGGCTTTGACAAATCAAATGCTGGCAAACTATAATCAGGAACTGACTGTACAGGTCGGGGAAGCATTGCAATCCCCACTTACGATTGAAGGCTACCAATATGTAGGGTATTTGAAATCTCAAAAAGAAGTGAAGTCTTCAGTTGATGGCAAGAAAGAGTTGAATCATTCGGCTCCTATTGATACTCCAGTCCAAACTTCGAACGGAAGCCAAGCGCAGGAAGAGTATCGTTCTCAGAAACCAAGTGATGCTCCTGTATTTGAACAACCAGAGTTAAAGGTTGATAGTAAAGATACCAGTCGTACAGAGATTATTCCTTTCCAAGTGGTGGAAGTAGAGGCGGATGATTTGCCGCAAGGTCAAACTGAGGTGATTCAGGCAGGGAAAAATGGTAGTCGTACCATCGTGACCCGCAGCTACTTTTTAAATGGTCAGGTGATCCATACAGAGGAGGTTTCCAATCAGGTAACGACTGAGCCGACTTCTGAGATTAGAAAAGTCGGAAGCAAGATCCCTTCTCCTACAAAACCAAGCCCAGGGGAGTCCGTTAGCGAGAAACCAACAGACGCTCCAATAAATGAAGTTCCAAGCTTAAACGTTGAAGAAAAAGATGTTACCACAACAGTGGCTGAACCCTACACTCGAGAACGAGTAGAGAGTGATAGCTTGCCAGTTGGCCAGACCAAGATAACCCAAGCTGGTCAAGATGGCGTGCGTACAATCGTCACCCGTCAGTACATGGTAGATGGAAAAGTAGAGAGAAGCCAGGAACTCTCAAACGAAGTGACGACTCCAGCGGTCTCAGAGATCGTAACGGTCGGAACGGCTCCTGTTAGCGAGAAACCAACAGACGCTCCTGTAAATGAAGTTCCAAGCTTAAACGTCGAAGAAAAGGACGTTACCACAACAGTGGCCGAACCCTATCCAACCAAGGAAGTGGAAAGTGCAGACCTGCCATTGGGGCAAAGAGAAGTTAGTCAAGCAGGTCAAGAGGGTATCCGTACGATTGTGACTCGTCAGTATTTAGTAGATGGAAAAGTCGAAAATACAGAGGAAATCTCTAACACTATCACAAAAGAAGCAGTTCCTCAGATTATCAAAGTCGGTACAAAACCAATTTCTACAAATGCGGATCACGCTCCTGTGGAACCAGAAAAAGGAACCCTCGACCTTGAACCCTTACACCAATTAGTGGAAGAGGCCGATAGCATCCAGAAAACGCATCAGTATTTCAATGATACCACTGCAGATCAGGAGTCTTATAAACAGGCAGTTGCCAATGCTCAAGCTTTATTTGAGGTATCTCACGCTAGTCAAGAACAAGTTGATTCCTTGAAAAATGCCCTTGAAACTGCTAAGAATAATCTAGACGGCCAACCTGTTGATAAGAAAACTCTTGGAGTTGAATTTGACATGAAGGATGTGACTCAGTCTACAGTTGCTTACCAGTATGCTGATGAACAAGCCAAACTCCGCTATCGTCGTGCCTTAGATCAGGCCAAGCTCGTTTTGGACAATCCTTTCGCCAATCAAGCCTTGGTCGATCAAGTTCGGACGGATCTCGAGGCAGCTCGTCAAGCTCTGGATGGTGTCAAAAGAAAACCAACCCTCTCTCTAGTCAGTGTCGAGAAGGAAGAAGATCAACGCCAAGTTTCTCTTAGCTATCATTTGACGGATGCTACAGCTAGCTATCAATCAGCCAAAGTGCAGCTATACAAGGGCGAAACGCTGATCAAGGAAGTCGACCTTGTGGACCTCACTCAAAAATTGACACTTGATGACTTGGACTACTATACTCCTTATACCCTCAAAACCGTCATGAAATATGACCTGGGTCAAGGGGAACAAACTAGTATAGAGGATCAACGTCCAGTTCAGCTAGATTATAAGAAGGTTGAAATCAAAGACATCGACCGCATCGAACTGTACGGTAAAGATGGTAGTCACTACCGACGTTACCTATCCCTGTCGGAAGTGCCGTCTGATTTGGACAACTACTATGTCCGCATTCAGTCAGATAAGTTCAAGGATATGCTCTTACCTGTTTCTAAGATTACAGATAAGGGCAATGCCTACTCCGTAACGGTATCAGCTAATCAGCTTGTCGAGGGAGAAGGGGACCATTATCGTCCAGATTACTCTTTTGAACTGCCGAAAACGCCTCTTAGCCAAGAAGGTGTCTATACGTCCTTCAAAGCGCTCATAGAGGCCATGAAGTCAAACCCGACTGGAAACTTCAAACTAGGAGCGGATGTTTCAGCAGATGAGATTCAGTTGGAACAGTCTGTGACAAGCTATGTTCCAGAAGAATTTTCAGGTAGTCTAACTAGCCGAGTGGATGGCAAAGATTATACCATCTACAACTTGGCAAAACCACTTTTTGCAACCTTGAAAAATGCCACTATCCAGCAACTGACCTTGAAATCGGCTGCAGTTACAGGCAAGGATTCTATAGGGACCTTGGCTAGCAATGCTCAAAATGCAACGATTACGGATGTTTCTGTAAGTGGTAGTCTATCTGGAAACAAGCATATCGGTGGGCTCGTAGGAGTTGCCCAAAACACAAAACTAACCAATGTTGCCTTTAAAGGGTCCATCACCAGCACCCAAGATGGGGGGCAGGAGTACAATGTTGGTGGCTTGGTTGGTAATTTCCACGGCAACCAATCACTGGCGCAGAAGAGTCAGGCAGATGTATCTATCCAAGTAACGGGTCGAAATGGAGACCAGCGTGTTGGAGGATTGATCGGTCGTTTGCAGAATGGAGCTAGATTAGAAACTTCTTATGTGTCTGGTTCTATCCAAAATGGAGGTCATTCTGGCCAAGTCGGTGGAGCGATCGGATCTACTTGGAACAATGGACAGGTCCGAAATGTCTTGACCAGTGTCAAGGTTCAAAATGGTCATGCGATGACAGGAGATCCCTATCCTGAGGCTTCTGTTCGGGACTCTTATGTTCTTGAAGGAACTACAGCAAATCGAAAAGATGAGCGTTTTGTCCGTTCTATTTCAGAAGCCGATGCGCAAGCCAAACGTCAGTCCTTTGGAATCACTTCAAACTTGACGGACCAGGAGCCATTGCAGCAAGCTTACCAGCATCAAACAGACTATAGTCGAGTGAGGGGAGCCCAAGAGTCCAGAAAGCAAGCCTACGAAAATGTAGAAAAACTATTACCATTCTACAACAAAGACTTCATCGTTCATACAGCCAACCAATTAGCTGAAGATGATAAACTCAACAAAGTAGCCCTGCTAGATGTGGTTCCGATGAAAGATGAGACACTGATAACAGATGTCAACAGCCATAAGGGTGAAATCAATAGACTGATGCTGCATTATGCAGATAAGACGATCGCTTATCTTGATCTGACCTACAAGGGTGATTTTGCCAATGGCCAGATTGCTGAATATAGCATCGCTGATAAGAATTTGCTCTATACGCCAGAAGTCTTCCTATCTGACTACCAGTCTATTAAAGAGAGTGTCTTGGATGAACTCAAATCTGTGACCTATGACTCGGCTGCAGTGCGTAAAGTATTAGGGATTGGTGAAACAGCTTCCTTAGATGATCTTTATCTGGAAAAAGCCTTTGAACAAATCAAAGCTGAACTAGGTCAGGAGCTCCTCAAGGTACTTTCAGTTGACAAGTCGATCAACACCCTAGGCCCTGCCGTAGCGGATGCGATTAGCCAAAAAATTCTGCAGAACAAAGAGGCCTTCATGCTTGGTCTGACCTATCTCAACCGCTGGTACAATGTCAACTATGGAACGTTCAATACCAAAGATCTTAGTGCCTATAAGTTTGATTTCTTTGGCAATCAAGCAGCTTCGACACTGGATACTATCATCGCTCTCGGGAACTCTGGAATGGGCAATCTTCGAGCGCAAAACAACTTCAATGCTTACCGACAATCCCTAGCCAAGGAAAAAGGCAAAGGAGACCTCTTTGCTTACTTAGAAAGTCTGCGTGAACTCTTCTTGCCAAATAAAACCAACAGTGAGTGGTTCAAGGAAAATACTAAGGCTTATATCGTAGAAGCTCGTTCAAGTCTGCCAGAAATTCAGGCTAAGCAAGACAATGCAGATCGTAAGAGTAAGTATACAATCAAGGTCTACGACAGACTGACTCAGGGAGATTGGGGCTTCAAGCAAATGGTCCTCCAACTTCTGACCTTACCTGAAAGAGATGTCTATATCATCAGCAATATGTCGACTATTGCCTTTGGTAGCTTTGGAGGCTACAGGAAAGAAGGTGGTAGAGTTCTCTCAGGCGAGGAACTCCATCGACACGTTGAAAAACTTGTGGATCAATCAGCTGAATGGCAACGAAACCACTATGACATGTGGTACAACATTTTAAGTCCAAACAGGAAAGACACTCTATTCAGACGGGTGATCGTTACAGACGGTTTCTTTCTTTATAATGATAAAGGCCAGCAATATTGGGCTCCTCGTAATGATAAGACCTCTGTTGCTATGTATAATTTCTTTGGCCCTGCTGGCAAGTATCACGGAGACAATGGACTAGGAGCCTTTGCAAATGGTTATGAAGTCTTCTATGTCTATGACCAGATGCTGGGAGCTTCTGGAACCATGGTCTATACCCATGAAATGACCCACAACTCGGATGGTTCTATCTATTTTGAAGGACATGGTCGTCGTGAGGGTGAAGGGCCTGAGAGTTTTGCTACAGGGATGTTAGAGTCTGTAACCAATGTTAGCGAAAAAGGTCTCGTACTTAATAGCTTCTATCAAGGAGATAAAGATTCGACCACACGTTACCATACCTATGATCCTGTTGCTCGATTCTCCTCAGCAGATGCTCTTCGCGACTACATGCATGGAGTTTTTGACGTACTGAACCTTCTGGATTATGTAGAAGGGGATATTGTTACTGGAGTTCTAACTGATCAACAGAAAATGAAATGGTACCGTAAGGCTGAAAATTATAACTTTGAAAAAACTTCTTATGGTAAACAAGCTCACGCTGATGATCGAATTGTCCCTATAACTGCCGAAGAAGCAGCCAAACTAAAATCTGTTGATGATTTGGTTGATCATAATATCATTGGTCGTCGCGATGGTTGGGATAGAGCTAACTTTGGACGAAATGCCTACTATGTCATCAATATGTTTGCTTCCTTCTATGCAGCTCTGGACAATCCAACTGGTGCACCTGGGGGACTTATGTTCCGCCGTAGAGCTTATGAATTGCTCGGAGACAAGGGTTACCAACAAGGATTTGTCCCATATGTATCTGGCCAATACGCTGGCCAAGCGCTTAAAGAAGGTCATAAGACCTACTCAATCTGGAACAGAGGAGATGTCGGAGTAGTTGGAGATGATTTGGTTTTCAAAAATCTCTATGGTAGCCAGTATGAATCATGGAAGGATTTGAAGAAAGCCATGTTGAATGAGCGATACAACAAGGCTCAAAACTTCCTTCGCCCTATCACTATCGAGTTTGAAGCAGGAAAACTAGATAGCAAACGACAAATTACGATTTCTTCTTATGAGGAATTACAAGATTATATGTACTTAGCAGTACTAGCGGATGCCTCAGCTAAGAACATTGATCGTGCCTTATCAGACAGCTCTAAGAGCAGTGTCGCCCAACTCAAGTATCGTATTTTCAACGCTTATCTACGTGCCACAGACGACTTCAGACAGTCCATCTTTGAAAGATAGACACGAAAAAAGAAGATCCAAGTGATCTTCTTTTTTAGGTGAATGGCTTGCTTAGTACAAAAACGAATGAATTTACAAATAAATTGATACAGGACATATTTCTTACTCTAAATATCTGGAGAGAAATTGGAAAACATTCATCATCTAGTATACTCGTTTCGAAATTTCTTTTGTTTTTCATGAAAATATGATAAAATGATAGTTGTAAAATTTTTTTAAGGAGATTCGGATGAAAACAAAAGCACTTGCTCGCGTAAATGCGATTTTTGGTCTTATTTCAGGTATCGTCTTGCTGTTGGCACCTCTTGTTATGTTTATGATAGCTGTCGGGGCTGCTGCAGCGACGGAGGACTCTGATGCAACAGTTGGTATATTGACGATTTTTTCAATCATTTTGGCATTGGTAAAAATTGCTGTCTTGGTTTTAGGAATTGTGTCTATTGTCTATTACAAGGACGATGAGCGTGTGACCCCTGCACCGTCTGTTTTGTTTATCGTGGGTGGTTCTGTTGGATTGATCCCATTCTTGGGCTGGGTAGGAGGAATTCTGACAATCATTGGTGGATCCCTCTATTTTGGACTTTTGAAAAAGTTCGAGATTCAAGAATAATGACTTTTTGTTAGGAATATTTTCAAATAAGAGAAGGCGCTTAGCCTTCTTTTTTTGTCATCAACGACGGATAAATTTTACAAGATAAATAAGCTTTGACATTCGTGAAATCTAAAGCATTTATTGGAGACAAGGAAGTATTTTTATAGTATAATGGTGGATGTGAAATACCTATATCAAAATATAATGCTAGTTAATTTCTTGATAGAGGTTGAATAGTTGAGAGGATTTAGAATGAAAAAGTTTTTTGGAGAGAAGCAGCATCGTTTTTCCTTACGAAAATTAGCAATTGGACTTGTGTCAGCTTCAATTTCAAGCCTATTTTTTGTGTCCATTGCGAGTAGTGGAACCGTATTTGCCCAAGAAAATGTAGCTGTTCACTACAAATATGTGACGGATACAGAGCTAAGTAGTCAAGAGAAGGACTTGATTGTAAAGGACATTCCTCAAATTGCGGAAGATAGTGAGAGCACCTATTATCTAGTCTACCGTATGGATGAGAAAGCCCAGCTAGGTCAGTTGCCCAATACAGGTGGGCAGAATAGCATTACTAGTGTTTTAACTGGTGGAGCCCTAGCTTCAATTGGCCTTCTTATTTTTGTTGTATCCAAAAAGAAAGGCAAGAAGAAAGCCCTCTTGAAAGTTGTCTTGATAACAGGGATGGGCAGTGGTTTGGCTTCTTCAGTTCAGGCTATTGAAAATCAACTTTTGATCCAGTACAATCAGGAATACCAATTATCCCAAGGAGATAGTCTGCCTTTGCCACGTGCCTTATCAGGTTATACTTATCTAGGCTATATTAAGCAAGACAAAGAGATTAATCAGCAAGAAACTGCTGCTAGGGATCAGAAACTTGACTATACAGTTCAACCTCATTTCCAAGCCAACGAAGGTGGACAAAAGGCAGGAGATGAGCAGAAAGCTCCGTCTTCAACAAGCCCTGCAGACAAGACAATCCCTTCTCAAGATTTATCTAATCAAAAGCCGTCTGGTATTGCTAGTGTAGATCCTCAAGACGAAGTCTTGGCTGGTCGCGTGAATAAACCAGAGCTCTTATACAAAGACCAAGAGATTGTAACCAAACTAGATGTTTCAGAAGTGGTGCAGGAAAATCCAGAACTAACAGAGGGAACCATCCATGTCAAACAAGAAGGTCGTGCTGGGAAGAAGATTGAGCTTGTTCGCATTTTCACTGTTGAAAACCAAGAAATTTCTAGGGAAGTTCTCTCGACTAAGGTAGAAGAAGCCTTGCCACGTATAGTAGAAAAAGGGACTAAGAAGGCAGTTGTGCCGAGTGAAGCACCTCAGTCTGCAAGAAAAGGAGAGCCTGAGACTCAGGCTCCATTACCAGAATATACAGGCGAGCAAGCGGGAGCGGTTGTTGACCCAGAGATAGCTGAAAAACCAGAATATACAGGCACCCAAGCAGGAGCAGTCGTTGAACCCGAGCAAGTCGCTCCACTACCTGAGTATCAGGGAACTCAAGCTGGTGCCATCGTTGAACCGGAACAAGTCGCTCCTCTTCCAGAATATACTGGCAATACCGAGCAAGTAAAACCGGAAACTCCGACAGAAAAACCAAAAGAAAAAGACCCAGAGAAGACGCTTGAGCTAAGAAACGTTTCGGATCTGGAGTTGTATAGTCAGACCAATGGTACTTACAAACAACACGTTTCTTTAGACGGTGTCCCAAGTAATCCAGACACTTACTTTGTCAAGGTTAAATCTTCGTCGTTTAAAGATGTCTATCTACCAGTCACTTCAATAACGGCAGAAACGAAAGATGGTCAGCCAGTTTATAAAATCACAGCCAAGGCTGAGAAACTCCAGCAAGAGCTAGAAAATAAATATGTTGATAATTTCACCTTCTACCTAGCTAAGAAGGCTAGAGAGGAAACGACAACCTTTACTTCCTTTAGCAACCTAGTCAAAGCTATCAACCAGAATCTCTCTGGAACCTATCATTTAGCAGCTAGTTTGAATGCCAACGAAGTGGAGTTAGAGCCTGAAGCTAAATCCTACATCAAGGGTACCTTTACTGGTCAGTTGATCGGTGAAAAAGATGGCAAGCAGTATGCTATTTACAACTTGAAAAAACCACTGTTTGAAACTTTGAGTAGTGCCACAGTAGAAAAATTGAGTCTGAAAAATGTCTCCATTTCAGGGAAAGATGATATCGGTGCATTGTCCTATGAAGCTCAGAATGGCACAAAGATTCAGCAAGTTCACGTTGATGGTGTTCTCGCCGGTGAACGTGGTATCGGTGGTTTGCTGGCAAAGGCTGAGCAATCAAGCATCACAGAGAGCAGTTTCAAGGGAAGAATTATCAACACGTATGAGACGACTGCTGCCTATAATATCGGTGGTCTGGTCGGTCATTTGACAGGTGACAAGGCTTTACTTACTAAGTCAAAAGCGACAGTAGCCATTTCATCCAACACAAATAGTTCAGATCAGACAGTGGGTGGTCTTGCAGGTCTAGTAGATCAGGATGCACAAATCCAAGATAGCTATGCTGAAGGCGATATTAACAATGCCAAGCACTTTGGTAGAGTCGCGGGAGTAGCAGGCTATTTGTGGGATCGAAAAACTAATGAGGAACAGCATGCTGGAAGATTGACCAATGTTCTCAGTGATGTCAATGTAACCAACGGAAATGCCATTACCGGTTATCACTATAATGGAATGAAGGTGAAGGACACATTCAGCAGCAAGGCAAACAGAGTCTACAATGTCACCTTAGTCAAGGATGAGGTCGTCAGCAAGGAATCCTTTGAAGAAAGAGGAACAATGCTAGATGCTTCCCAGATTGAAAGCAAGAAAGCAGCCATCAATCCTCTCACTCTACCAACAGTGGAACCCCTCTCAACAAGTGGCAAGAAAGACAGTGATTTTTCTAAGGTAGCCCATTATCAAGCTAAGCGCGCCTTGGCTTATAAGAACATTGAAAAATTGCTACCTTTCTACAACAAGGCAACCATCGTCAAATACGGAAATCTGGTCAATGAGAACAGTCTGTTATATCAAAAAGAACTCTTGTCAGCAGTTATGATGAAGGATAACCAAGTCATCACAGACATTGTTTCCAACAAAGAGACTGCAAACAAACTCTTGCTTCACTACAAGGACCATTCTTCTGAGAAGCTTAATCTCAAGTACCAGGATGATTTCGCCAAATTAGCAGAATATAGTCTAGGCGATACTGGACTTCTCTATACGCCAAACCAATTCCTGTATGACCAATCTTCCATCATCAAGCAAGTCTTACCTGACTTACAAAAGATTGACTATCATTCAGAAGCCATCAGAAAGACACTCGGTATTTCTCCAAAAGTCGAGCAGACTGAGCTCTATCTAGAAGACCAGTTCGCCAAAACAAAACAACATTTGGAAGACAGTTTGAAAAAACTCTTGTCAGCTGATGCTGGACTTGCCGGTGCTAACCCAGTCACCAAGGGTTATCTTGTAGATAAAATCAAGCGCAACAAAGAAGCCTTGCTACTTGGCTTGACCTATCTGGAACGGTGGTATAACTTTAGCTATGGTCAGGTGAATATCAAAGACCTAGTTCTGTACCATCTGGACTTCTTTGGTAAGGGAAATGCTTCGCCACTAGATACTCTGATTGAGTTAGGTAAATCTGGCTTTAACAATCTTCTTGCTAAGAATAATGTCGATACTTATTCTATTAGTTTAGCCAGCCATCATGGAACGACAGATTTGTTTAGCACGCTAGAAAATTACCGAAAAGTCTTTCTACCAACCACAAGCAACAATGACTGGTTTAAATCAGAGACTAATGCTTACATCGTTGAAGAAAAATCCACTATCGAAGAGGTGAAAGCGAAGCAAGGACAAGCTGGCACTAAGTATTCTATCGGTGTTTATGATCGCATCACGAGTGCCACTTGGAAATACCGCAATATGGTCTTGCCTCTCCTAACCTTGCCAGAGAAATCAGTATTTGTCATCTCGACCATGTCTAGTCTAGGATTTGGAGCCTATGATCGCTACCGCAATAGTGACCATAAAGCGGGCAAGGCTCTCAATGACTTTGTTGAAGAAAATGCGCGTGAAACAGCCAAACGTCAGCGAGATCACTACGATTATTGGTATCGTATTTTAGATAATGAGGGACGTGAAAAACTCTATCGTACGATTCTCCTTTATGATGCCTATAAGTTTGGGGATGACACAACATCTGGAAAAGCTACAGTGGAGGCTAAGTTTGATAGCTCCAATCCAGCCATGAAAAACTTCTTTGGCCCAGTTGGCAATAAGGTAGTACACAATCAGCATGGAGCCTACGCAACAGGTGATGGAGTCTATTATATGTCTTACCGTATGCTGGACAAGGATGGAGCCATTACTTATACCCATGAAATGACCCATGATTCAGATCAGGATATTTACCTTGGCGGCTATGGTCGAAGAAGTGGCTTGGGCCCAGAGTTCTTCGCAAAAGGCTTATTGCAAGCCCCTGACCAACCAAGTGACGCAACCATTACCATCAATTCTATCTTGAGACACTCAAAATCAGATAGTACAGAGGGCTCCCGTCTGCAAGTCTTAGATCCGACAGAGAGATTCCAAAACGCAGCAGATCTTCAGAACTATGTCCATAACATGTTTGACCTTATCTACATGCTGGAATACCTCGAAGGGCAATCAATCGTTAACAAACTAAATGTTTACCAGAAAATGGCGGCTCTCAGAAAAATTGAGAACAAGTATGTGAAAGATCCAGTAGATGGCAATGAGGTATACGCTACTAACGTAGTCAAAGAATTGACAGAAGAAGAGGCAAAGAAACTAACCAACTTTGAAAGTTTGATTGACCACAATATCTTATCAGCTCGTGAGTATCAGTCTGGCGACTATGAGCGAAATGGCTACTATACGATTAAACTCTTTGCCCCAATCTTTTCAGCTCTCAGCAGTGAGAAAGGCACGCCAGGGGACCTTATGGGACGTCGGATCGCTTACGAACTTTTGGCTGCCAAAGGCTTTAAGGATGGAATGGTACCTTATATCTCAAACCAATACGAAGAAGTTGCCAAACAAAAAGGTAAAACTATCAATCTCTATGGTAAAGAACGCGGATTGGTGACAGATGATCTTGTTTTGGACAAGGTATTTGAAGGCAAGTATGCATCTTGGGCGGATTTCAAGAAAGCCATGTACCAAGAACGTGTGGATCAGTTTAAAAACTTGAAACAAGTGACCTTTAAAGTTCCGACAAAACCATGGCCAAACTATACGACAGAGACCATCAATCAAGTGACTGAATTGCAAGCCCTCATGGACCAAGCTGTGCTACAGGATGCAGTGGCTCCTCGTTGGAGTGACTATAAGCCAGAGATTGACAGTGCCGTTCATAAGTTGAAGAGAGCAATCTTTAAGGCTTATCTTGACCAAACAAACGACTTCAGAACCTCTATTTTTAAGAAATAAGGGTTAGAAAATGAAAAGGGAGGATCGACAGATCTTCTCTTTTTATGTTCAGATGTCTGAAAGCAGGTAGGCGATTTGTTTGTGACGGAGAAGGTCTTTTGTTTCTGGAGCAAATATGGTAGAATGATAGCTACGATAGAAGGAGGTTTTTATGGAGAGAGATAGATTGGTTCGACTCAATTGGAGACTGGGCATGGTGGCAGGAGTGACCTTACTTTTGGGACCTGTCCTACGATTTTTGCTATCCTATACTGGGGCCATCATCTATAAAGATCCTTCAAAAATGCTGGTTATCACGGTTGCCTTTTCCCTGCTCCTGACATTTTTTAAGATTTTGATGATTGCATTAGGAACCTTTATGCTAATCTATTTCGAAGAGGATCAACAACTTCGAATGCTGCCATCTGTTTTATTTATCATTGGTGGCGTGCTGGGATTTCTTTCAGCGACTGAGTGGATAGGAGGATTTCTAATCATTAAAGGCGCTGTTTCTTTTTCTAAATTTTTGAAAGAGGTCCGTGGCCTTGTCTGATAGTCTAGTGAAACAATCCGTTGGAGGGTTGTTTTTTTATTTAAAGAATTATCTGGCGAAAGAATATGTTAGCAAAATGCTCTTTTTCAAAGAAAAATAGCATAAAAATCTAGTTATCCGCATAAAAACTGGACTTATCACACTTTATCAAGGTCAAAACCACTCAATTTACTACTAATTTACTACTTATGAATGAGCTTTGATACGACGATTTATCCTTGAAAAGTGAAGATATAAAGATACTTCCAATAAAATTTGAATATTTAATAGGTAGACACTTCAAAAAATGAGGTGTCTATTTTTTTACCCGATTTTGAAAGGAAGTGAACTTATGAAAACAAAAAATCAAGAATCAAAAGGTCGTTCCCCACTCTTTAAGACCATCAAACATTCATTCAGCCAATAAAAAAGAAAGGATAGGTAAAAATATGGAACTTAAATTTGTGATTCCCAACATGGAAAAAACATTCGGCAATTTAGAATTTGCTGGCGAGGATAAAGTCGTTCAGCGAAGAATCAACGGACGGCTAACTGTCTTATCAAGAAGCTATAATCTCTATTCTGATGTTCAAAGAGCAGATGATATTGTGGTGGTGCTTCCTGCTGAAGCTGGCGAAAAACATTTCGGCTTTGAGGAACGTGTGAAGTTAGTCAATCCACGTATTACCGCAGAGGGCTACAAAATCGGCACTCGTGGTTTTACAAATTACCTTTTACATGCTGACGACATGATAAAAGAATAAAGAAAGAGAGGAAAAATGATGAGATTAGCAAATGGCATTGTATTAGATAAAGACACGACTTTTGGAGAATTGAAATTCTCTGCTCTACGTCGTGAAGTGAGAATCCAAAATGAAGACGGGTCGGTTTCAGATGAAATCAAGGAACGTACCTATGACTTAAAATCCAAAGGACAAGGACGCATGATTCAAGTAAGTATTCCTGCCAGCGTGCCTTTGAAAGAGTTTGATTATAACGCACGGGTGGAACTTATCAATCCCATTGCGGACACCGTTGCTACTGCCACCTATCAAGGAGCAGATGTTGACTGGTATATCAAGGCAGACGATATTGTGCTGACAAAGGATTCTAGTTCATTCAAAGCTCAACCACAAGCAAAGAAAGAACCGACACAAGACAAATAGTCGCTAGGTAGAAAGGAGACTTTTTCGCATGAAACAGCGTGGTAAAAGGATTCGCCCATCTGGTAAAGATTTAGTCTTTCATTTTACGATAGCGTCACTCCTGCCTGTTTTCCTGCTTGTTGTCGGACTGTTTCATGTGAAGACAATCCAGCAGGTCAACTGGCAGGACTTTAACCTATCACAAGCAGATAAGATTGACATTCCGTATTTAAGTATCAGTTTCAGTGTCGCAATTCTTGTCTGCTTGCTGGTGGCGTTTCTATTCAAACGGTATCGCTATGATACGATTAAACAACTCTACCACCGTCAAAAGCTGGCGAAGATGGTTCTTGAAAATAAGTGGTATGAATCAGAACAGGTCAAAACAGATGGCTTCTTCAAGGATTCCCCCAGTCGTACCAAAGAAAAGATAACCTACTTCCCTAAAATCTATTATCGCCTTAAAAATGGTTTAATACAGATACAAGTGGAAATCACTCTGGGGAAATATCAAGACCAGCTCCTACACTTGGAAAAGAAATTAGAAAGTGGCTTGTACTGTGAGCTGACGGATAAAGAGTTAAAGGATTCCTACGTGGAATATACCTTGCTCTATGATATGATAGCCCGTCGTATTTCTATTGATGAAGTACAAGCTCATGATGGGAAACTTTGCTTAATGAAAAATATGTGGTGGGAATATGACAATCTGCCTCACATGCTCATAGCTGGTGGTACAGGTGGCGGTAAGACCTACTTTATCCTGACACTGATTGAAGCCTTGCTTCATACAGATTCTAAGCTGTATATCTTAGACCCGAAAAATGCAGACTTAGCCGATTTAGGCTCTGTGATGGCAAATGTCCACTACAGAAAAGAAGACTTGCTTTCCTGCATTGATACATTCTATGAAGAAATGATAAAACGCAGTGAGGAAATGAAGCAGATGGAAAATTATAAGACTGGCGAAAATTATGCTTACTTAGGACTTCCAGCACACTTCTTAATCTTTGATGAATATGTCGCTTTCATGGAAATGCTGGGAACAAAAGAAAACACCGCAGTTATAAATAAGTTGAAACAGATTGTCATGTTAGGTCGTCAAGCTGGCTTCTTTCTAATACTGGCTTGTCAGCGTCCAGACGCAAAATATCTAGGCGACGGAATCCGTGACCAGTTTAATTTCAGAGTGGCTTTAGGTCGTATGTCTGAAATGGGCTATGGCATGATGTTTGGCAGTGACGTACAAAAGGATTTCTTCTTAAAGCGAATCAAAGGTCGTGGCTATGTTGATGTAGGAACAAGTGTCATATCAGAGTTTTATACTCCCCTTGTACCAAAAGGACATGACTTTTTAGAGGAAATTAAAAAGTTATCCAACAGCAGACAGGACACAAAAAAGCCATCATCAGAACAACAAGAAATGGAGAAATAAAAGTAATGGATATTAAAAGATTGGAGATATATCATACACCGACTGAAAAATCTGTCATTTGTCTTTGCTTGAATACAGACCAATTCACGGTAGATTGTGAACAATACATCATTGACCGATACAGGCATTTTACCGTCAATCCAAAAGTACGATTCTATTCCAGAATAGATAAGCTGATTGATGAAATTATCCGTGAAGTGAAGAAACCACCGTTCACATTCAGAATGAGGTTAGAGAAGCGACATAGTATTACCAGCAAAAATATTCTATATGAATTTCAGCTTTTTGATAGAAATTCATTCAAAACGGACGGTCTATCAGAAGTGATTGAACAGGAATATTTAAGACCAGAAGTTGATTTGGTAGTGATTTACACTGGCATACAGGGAGAATCAAAGGCAGATACAGACGACAAAGGCAGGTTTTACGGTCTTAAACCGTAAGTTCTGGCTTTGTCGGGCAGGGCTTGCCCTGCCCATTAACCCCCCGTATCTAACAGGGGGGTACAAATCGACAGGAAACAGTCAAAAAAACATTAGAAAATCCTTTGGTTACAAGGGATTTACAAAATTTCAGCGTATGTAAAATGGGCTTTAAAAGTTGACATACGCCTTTTTGATTGGAGGGATTTTTACTGAATGAACAAACTTGGTTACAGCAGTTAAAAGAAAAACGCTTGGCTTATGGACTATCTCAAAATCGTTTAGCGGTTGCGACTGGTATTACAAGGCAGTATCTAAGCGATATTGAAACAGGAAAAGTCAAGCCATCAGAGGATTTACAGCAATCTCTTTTTGAAGCTCTGGAACGCTTCAATCCCGACGCTCCCCTTGAAATGCTCTTTGATTATGTAAGGATTCGCTTTCCCACAACGGACGTACAGCATGTGGTCGAAAACATCTTACAACTGAAACTGTCCTATTTTCTTCATGAGGACTATGGTTTCTATTCTTATTCAGAGCATTATGCTTTAGGCGATATATTCGTTCTCTGCTCCCACGAACTGGACAAAGGAGTTCTGGTGGAATTGAAAGGTCGTGGGTGTCGGCAATTTGAAAGCTATCTTCTGGCTCAACAAAGAAGCTGGTATGAGTTCTTTATGGACGCTTTGGTGGCTGGCGGTGTGATGAAACGCCTTGACCTTGCCATTAACGATAAGACAGGGATTTTGAATATCCCTGTACTCACTGAAAAATGCAGACAGGAAGAATGTATATCCGTCTTCCGCAGTTTCAAAAGCTATCGCAGTGGCGAACTGGTACGCAAAGATGAAAAGGAATGTATGGGAAATACCCTCTATATCGGTTCATTACAGAGTGAAGTTTATTTCTGTATCTATGAAAAGGACTATGAACAGTACAAGAAAAATGATATTCCCATTGAAGACGCAGAAGTAAAAAACCGTTTTGAGATTCGGCTGAAAAATGAGCGTGCCTATTATGCAGTCCGTGATTTACTCGTCTATGACAATCCAGAAAAGACTGCTTTTAAAATTATCAATCGGTATATCCGTTTTGTAGATAAAGACGATTCCAAACCTCGTTCTGATTGGAAGCTGAATGAAGAATGGGCTTGGTTTATTGGGAACAACCGTGAACGATTAAAACTAACCACAAAACCAGAGCCTTACTCTTTCCAGCGGACGCTGAACTGGCTTTCCCATCAAGTCGCACCCACTTTAAAGGTTGCGATTAAACTTGATGAAATCAACCAGACGCAGGTTGTGAAAGACATTCTCGACCATGCGAAACTGACAGACCGACACAAGCAGATTTTGAAGCAACAGTCAGTAAAAGAACAGGACGTGATAACAACAAAAAAAGGATATAATGGGAGATAAGACGGTTCGTGTTCGTGCTGACTTGCACCATATCATAAAAATCGAAACAGCAAAGAATGGCGGAAACGTAAAAGAAGTTATGGAAATAAGACTTAGAAGCAAACTTAAGAGTGTGTTGATAGTGCATTATCTTAAAATTTTGGCTCTATAATATTTGTAGTGGGTAAATCCCTTATAGATATTATGGAGCCTATTTTGTTGTAGAAAAAAAGTCCCATATGACCTATAATGAAAAGCGACAAAACCATCATTAGAAAGATTCATATGGAACAATTACATTTTATCACAAAACTGCTCGATATTAAAGACCCAAACATCAAGATTCTAGATATCATCAATATGGATACCCACAAAGAAATTATCGCTAAGCTGGATTATGAGGCTCCATCTTGCCCTGATTGTGGAAGTCTAATGAAGAAATATGACTTTCAAAAACCGTCTAAGATCCCTTACCTCGAAACAACTGGTATGCCTTCTAGAATTCTCCTTAGAAAACGCCGTTTCAAGTGCTATCACTGTTCAAAAATGATGGTTGCTGAGACTCCCCTGGTA